>CAYSYY010000020.1:0-17882 GCA_964435265.1 uncultured Gemmatimonadota bacterium | reverse complement strand
ATCCCGCCCTCGGCGGCCTCGACGATCGCCCAGACCCGGTCGGGATCCACCGGCGAGACGGCCACCCCGATCTTGCCGATCACCCCGGCGGGCAGGCCCGGATTGCGGGTGATCTCGGTCCAGCTGTCGCCCCCGTCGGTGGTCTTGAACAGCTTCGAACCCGGCCCGCCGGAGTTCAGGGTCCAGGGGGTGCGCCACGCCTCCCAGGTGGCGGCGTAGATCACGGCGGGATCGTGCTGATCCATCGAGAGATCGACCGCCCCGGCCCGGTCGCTGACGTAGAGTATCTTCTCCCAGGTGGTCCCGCCGTCGCGGGAGCGGAAAACGCCCCGCTCCTCATCGGGCCCGTAGACGTGGCCGAGAGCGGCCACGTAGACCAGTTCGGGATCGGTGGGGTGGATGCGGATCCGGGCGATGAACTGCGTCCGGAGCAGGCCCATATGACGCCATGTTTCCCCTGCGTCGGTCGACCGGTAGACCCCGTCGCCGTGGGAGATGTTGCCGCGGATCTGGGTTTCGCCCATACCGACCCAGACGATGTCCGGATCGGAGTCACTCACCGCCACGGCGCCGACCGAACCGGTGCCGAAGAAGCCGTCGGAGACGTTGGTCCAGGTCGCACCGGCGTCTCCTGTCTTCCAGAGCCCGCCGCCGGTAGCCCCGAAATAGTACTCCTCGGGGCGTTGGCGCACGCCGCTCACGGCCACCGCCCGACCCCCGCGGTACGGACCGATCGAGCGCCAGGTCAGACCGATCGGGAGATCGGGATCGACGGTCTGGGCACCGGCGGCCGGGGGCAGGCAGGAAGTGATGATCAGGAGGGCGGCGGCGAGCGCCGGGAGACGGACGGAGAGGGATCGGGGGTTCATGGGTCGGCTCCGGTTGGAGTGATACGTCGCGCGCCATCCCGTAATGACGCTCGCCTTCGAGGGCCGATGCATTCCGGACGGCGGCCTGGATCTCGCATCCCCAGTCATACCGCAGGGAAGGGGGGAGATTCAACCCGCGCCGGAGGCGGATCGGTCAGGTGGACGGGTGGTCGGAGTGCTGCGATTGGGAGAGCGGCGGGCCTGCAGAAAGGCCGGCCCGCGGAGGGCCGGCCCGGGGTGAGCGGATCCGGTAGGGGCTCAGACGGCTTCGACGCTGACGACTTCGGGGATGATATCCTTGAGCCGGCGCTCGATCCCCATTTTCAGGGTCATGGTTGACATCGGGCAGCCGGCGCAGGCGCCCATGAGGCGCAGCAGCACGATGCCGTCCCGCACGTCCACTAGTTCGACGTCGCCGCCGTCCATCTGCAGGGCGGGACGCAGGTTCTGCAGGACCTGTTCGACCCGGTTCTTCAGGTCGTTCCCTACGGTGGTGTTCTCTTCCATGGCGCTCTCCAGAGCCGGGGTATGCCGGGCGGGTGGGCCCGCATATGCGCGTTTGTTCCGACTGTCTCAAGGTAGGAAGGCCCGATGGGGAGTCAACGCGAAAGGGAGCGCCGCCGGCGGGATCGTTCGGAATACTCAGGGATGAAAAACAGGACTGGCGCGGGGGGGTGGCGCAGAGGCAACTTAGACGTATGCTTCCAACGCCCCCCCGCATCCTCGTCGTCGACGACGAACCCTATATCGTTGAGCTGGTTCAGGAGTTCCTGACCGGGAAGAGCTACCACTGTACCGGTACCAACAACCCCGCCGAGGCGCTGCGCCTGATCGAACGCGAGACCTTCGATCTCATCATCACCGACCTGAAGATGGGCAGCATCACGGGGATGGACATCCTGCGCGCCGCCCGGAGCGGGGATGCCGCCGGCTCCATGGTCGTCCTCATGACCGCCTACCCAACCATCGAGAACGCCATCGATGCCCTGCTCAACGGGGCGGAGAACTTCATCCTGAAGCCGTTCTCACTCGAAGCGCTGCAGCATGTGATAGCCTCGAGCCTGGAGAAGCAGCGGCTGGCCCGCGAGAATGTGAGCCTGAAAGAGAGCCTGGCGCTCTACCGGGCCAGTGAGGCTCTGGAGGCGCCGCTGGAACTGCCGGAGTACCTGACCATGGTGCTCGACGTGGCCGTTGACGAGCTCGAGGGGACGGTTGCCCAGCTCGTTCTGCTCGAAGAGGAGGCGGGAAACCGGACCGTCGAGCAGCGCATCACCCGCGGTTCGGCCGCCGGAACCGAAGCCATCACCGAGGACCAGATGGTCGCGCTGGCCGATACCCTGGCGGAGGAGAGCGGAGCCCTCGCCCGATCCGAATATGACGGGCACGGTCCCCTGCTGGCCCTGCCGCTGCGCACCGGGGGCGAGATGGTCGGTCTGCTGACCGTCCAGAAGGTGCCCGGCGCCCCGCCCTTCACCCCCGCCCAGGCCAAGGCGCTGACCATCATCGGATCGGGAGCGGCGGTCGCGATCAAGAACGCACGCCTCTATAACTCCCTGCAGGAGCAGTACCTGGGGGCGATCCGGTCGCTCGTGGCGGCGGTGGAGGCGAAGGATCCATACACCCGCGGTCACAGTGAGAAGGTGGGCCGGCTGGCCCAGACTCTGGCCCTTGAAATGGGGGCCGGAGCCGAGGTGGTGGATGCGATCCGGGTGGCGGGCCTGCTGCACGACGCCGGCAAGATCGGTATCCCCGAATCGATCCTGCTCAAGAAGGGGAGCCTGACCGGGGAGGAGTACGAGGTCATCAAGGGGCACGTGGCGATGAGCGAGAAGATCGTGGAGCCCCTCCCCCTGCCCGCGTTGGTGAAGCGGATGATCTCGGAGCATCACGAGCGTCTGGACGGCAGCGGCTATCCCCACGCTCTCGCGGGGGACGAGATCTCCCCGGGCGGACGGATCCTCACCGTCATCGACATCTTCGATTCCGTCACCAGCGATCGTATATACCGCGCCCGCATGAGCACGGCCGACGCCTTCACGACGCTGGATCGGCTCGTGACCGGGGGGAAGATCGACGGCGCGTGCGTCAGGGTTCTGAAAGAGATCGTCACCCGGCCTGATCGTGGGGAACACGGGATCCCCGCGGTCTGACCATCGCCCCGATACCGGCGAGGACGGTACGTGAGCGGACCAGCTGCCAACAACCGGAACACCCGGACGGTGGATCCGGGTCCGGTGCGGCCGGGAGAACATATCGGGCGGGTCCCCATCCAGGTCCGCTACGCCGAGACCGACGCCCAGGCGATCGTCTACCATTCAAACTACCTGATCTACTTCGAGGTCGGCCGGACCGAATGGGTGAAGGCCACCGGTATCTCCTACCGGGACCTCGAGGCGCGCGGCTTCGCTCTGGTCATCGCCGAGAGCCACCAGCGGTTCCTGCAGTCCGCCTTCTACGACGACCGGCTCATGATCGAGACCCGGCTCACCGAACTGCGCACCCGCTCCTGCACGTTCACCTACCGGGTGGTGCGAGAGGGTGAGGACGGGACCATCGTGGAGGGCTCAACGGTCCTGGTCTGCATCGGACCCGACCGCACCGTCGTCCCCATCCCGGCCGATCTCGCCGAGGCGATGCGCACCCTCGCAGCGCTCTGAGCGGTCGTGCGCGAGCGCCTCGAACTTCGCGGCGTCCGGGTGCACAACCTGCGGAACCTCGATCTCGATCTCCCCCACCGCCGGCTCATCCTCATCACCGGTCCCTCGGGCTCGGGGAAATCCAGCCTCGCCCTGGACACCATCTACACCGAGGGCCAGCGGCGTTACACCGAGTCCCTGAACCCCTATGTGCGCCAGTTCCTCGAGCGCATGGAGAAACCCGACCTCGACACCGCCGCCGGCATCACCCCGACCGTGGCGGTGGGGCGGACGCCTCCGCCGCGGAGCAGCCGTTCGACCGTCGCCACCATGACCGAGCTCGCCGACGTGGTGCGTCTGCTCTATGCCCGGCTAGGCACCCTCATCTGCCCCGACTGCCGGATCGAGGTGCGGGCCGATCATCCCGAACGGGTCGCGGCCCACCTCCGGCAGGCGCTCGCGGACGGCCGGGCGCCCCTGCTCGTCACCGCCCCGCTCCCGCCCGCGGCGACGCCCGGCGAAGCCGAGGCACGGGTCCGATCGCTGCTCCAGGACGGCTATCTGCGGGTGCTGACCGCCGGAGGCCTCCGGCGGCTCGATGCGACCGACGAGGTCGCCCGGGTCCGTGACGCCCTTCTCTCTGCATCCCCCGGAGAGGAACGACCCCGTCTCGTGCTCGACCGCCTGACCGCCTCGGCGACCCGTACCCGGGTGCGCGAAGCGGTCGAGAACGCCTACCGCGAGGGTGCCGGCTCGCTCGCGGTGATCGGGCCCGACGGACGCCTCGAGGCGTTCTCGGAAGGCCATGTCTGCTCTTCCTGCGGGCGCTCCTTCCCCGAACCGCGGCCCCAGCTCTTCAGCTTCAACTCGCCCTACGGCGCCTGTCCGGCGTGCGAAGGATTCGGAGCGATCATCGCCTACCTGCCCGAGTACGTGGTGCCCGATCCCGGCCGCACCCTGGCCGGGGGGGCGGTCGAGCCCTGGACCAAGCCCGCCGGCCGCCGCTGGCAGACGCGACTCGAGGAGGAGGCGCCGGGCGCCGGGGTACGCCTCGACGTACCGTGGGAAGAGCTCACCGACGGGGAACGTGAACTCGTCTGGCGGGGATTCGGCCGCTTCCGCGGGGTTGAGGGCTACTTCCGGAAACTGGAGACGAAGAAGTACCGGATGCACATCCGCGTCTTCCTCAGCCGCTACCGATCATATGTGCCCTGCCGGGAGTGCCGCGGCACCCGCCTGCGGGCCGAGGCCCGCCTGGTCGAACTCGGCGGACGGAACGCCGGGGAGGTGCTCGCCCTCACCGTGACGGAGGCGCGGCGGTGGCTCACGGGACTCCGGCTCGAGGGGGAAGCCGCGACGGTGTACGAGCCGATCCTGCGTGAAGCGGACGCCCGGCTGACCTATCTCGAGGCGGTCGGGGTCGGCTATCTGACCCTCGATCGCCTCTCCCGGACCCTGTCGGGCGGGGAGGCGCAGCGGATCGCCCTGGCGAGCGTGCTGGGCACGGCGCTGACCGGCACCACCTACATCCTCGATGAGCCGAGCGTCGGGCTGCACCCGCACGATGTGGGCCGGCTGCTCGAGATCACCCGCTCCCTGCGCGACCGGGGGAACACCGTGATCGTGGTGGAACACGACCGCGACCTGATCGCGGCGGCCGATCACATCGTGGATCTGGGTCCGGGGAGCGGCGAGCAGGGCGGCCGGATCGTCTATGAGGGGGATCTCCAGGGGCTCCTGAGCGAGGCCGACACGCTCACCGCCCGCTACCTCCAGGGCCGGATCGGGCCGCTCCGGCCGCTGCGGCGGCGGCGCCCGAAAGGGGAGTGGATAGGCCTGCGGGGAGTGCGGGAGCACAATCTGAAGGGGATCGACGTGGCGATCCCGCGCGGGCTCTTCACCTGTCTCACCGGCGTCTCGGGTTCAGGGAAATCGACCCTGCTCTACGATGTCCTCAAACCCGCCCTGGAGCGCCGCCTCGGCCTCGAACCCGAAGAGCGCCCCGGCGCCTGCGATGAGCTGACCGGGTACGAGGGCCTGACCGGCCTGGAGAGCCTCGATCAGGGACCGCTCGCCGCCGGCCGGCGGAGCAATCCGGCCACCTATATCAAGGCGTGGGACGGCATCCGGAAGGTCTTCGCGGCAACCGACGAAGCCCGCCGTCTCGGCCTGGGGCCGGGGGCCTTCTCGTTCAACACCCGGGGCGGGCGGTGCCCGGAATGCGAGGGGGTGGGGACGGTCACGGTGGACATGCAGTTCATGGCCGACGTCACCCTGCGCTGCGAGGCGTGCAACGGCCGGCGCTTCACCCGGCGTATCCTGGAGGTGCGATACCGGGGCCGGAACATCAGCGATGTCCTGGACCTCACCGTGGATCAGGCGATAAGCTTCTTCCGGGCACATGCCGCGGTCGTCCGCGCGCTGCGTCCGCTGCAGCGGGTCGGCCTGGGGTACCTCAGGCTGGGGCAGCCGGCCGGCGAGCTCTCGGCCGGGGAGGCCCAGCGGGTGAAGTTGGCGGCGCATCTCAGGCGCCGGCCGGGGGGTGAGGTCCTGTACCTGTTCGACGAGCCGACCACCGGGCTGCACGGCACCGAAGTCGGACGGCTGGTCGATTGTATTGAGGAACTGGTTGAGAGCGGACATACGGTCATCGTGATAGAACATAATATGGACCTGATCGCACGCGCCGACTGGGTGATCGACCTGGGACCCGAGGGCGGCGAAGCCGGAGGCACCATCGTGGCGGCAGGGCGTCCCGAGGAGGTGGCGGCCGAACCGGCGTCGCATACCGGCCGCGCGCTCACCGGCGCTCTGGCACGACTGGGTGGCGGTTCCGGGATATGGAAAGGGAAGAAGGTATGAAAGATATGAAGGAAACGAAGATGAAAAAGGTCGAGGAACTCGGCGCGCGGGTGGACCGTCTCCTCGCCCCCGGTCTGGGGCGCGCCCCGCTGGACCTGGATGAGGTCGACCGGCTCGACTGGGAACTCTGGCTGCTGGTCACGCTGGTTCTCTTCAGCCTGCTCTTCGCCTTTATCCTCAACCACATGCCCGGTCTGCTCCCCCCGGTGGATATGGTCGAGGTCCCGTCCGACCTCACCATGTACCTCGACGGGCTCACCGTGCTGGTTCTCCTCTTCTGTCTCTACGTCATCCAGAAGCACAAGCAGCTCCGCGCCACCCGGCGGATGCTGGTCGAGGCGGAGATCAACCGGGCCGGCCTGACCCAGAAGCTCTCGCTGATCCAGGTCCTCTATGAGGTCTCCGAAGAGCTCACCGGCATCGGTCCCTACGGCAGCACCTATCAGGGCATGCTCGCCGGAGTGCGCCGCATCATGAACGCCGACATGGTGTCGCTGCAGCTCATCAGCGCCAACGAGGGGAAGCTGAACCTCGCGGGATTCGACGGCCTCGATACCCTGCGCCCCGATGCTGCCATCGCCGTCGGCACCGGACTCGCCGGGGGGACCGCCCGCCTGGGTGCCCCGATGCTCTTCGATACCCACCTCACCTCGACCGCCGTCCCGACCGCGCTCGAGGGGCAGCTGACCTCGGCCATCTTCGTGCCGCTCAAAGTCGACCAGGAGATCTGGGGCGTACTCGGAGTCGGGAGCGTCGGGGAGACGGGATCGTTCACCGAAACCGACCTCAAGCTGATGCAGGTCTTCGGCGATACCATGGGGCTCTTCGTCCGCAAGAACGACCTCATCGCCCGCCTGCAGGAGAGTCTGGCGAGGAACGAAGAAACCCAGATCCAGCTGATCCAGGCCGAGAAGCTGGCCGGTCTCGGGGAACTGATGGCCGGTATCAGCCACGAGCTGAACAACCCCCTGAGCGTGGTGGTGGGCAACACCGAACTGCTTCTGCGACGCGACGATCTCGGGGCCGAGATCCGTACCAAGCTGGAGAAGATCAGCCAGGAGGCCGAGCGCACCAGACGGCTGGTGGAGAACCTGCTGCGGGCCGCCCGGGGTGAAGGGGCGGCCGGCGTGGAAGTCCGTCTCAACGAGACGGTCGAGCAGTCGCTCGCCCTCATGCGTTACCAGATGAGCCTCGACGACGTAATCCTCGAAACCGAGCTGGCCGACGGTCTTCCTCCCAGCATCCTCGATCCCTTCCAGATCCAGCAGCTGATCTTCAACCTGGTGAACAACTCCCGCCAGGCGATGCTGAGCACGGATCGGTCGAAGCGGATCATCCGGGTGATGACTGAGTTCCTGGAGGCGGGTCCCCCCGACGGCCGGGGTCCGGTCCCCGCCGTGCATCTGCAGGTCCGCGATTCCGGTCCCGGCATCCCCGAAGAACATCTCACCCGGATCTTCGATCCCTTCTTTACCACCAAGCAGGTCGGCAACGGGACCGGCCTGGGGCTCTCGATCTGCTACCGGATCGTGCGGGACATGCGCGGTCGGATCGGGGCTTCGAACGATCCGGCCGGCGGGGCCGTTTTCGACATCTGGCTTCCTCAACCGGAGGTTCCGGCTGACCGCGAGGAACCGACCCGGGTGGCCGTCGACGCAGCCGACACGGCGCGGCCCGGCCGGGTGCTGGTGGTCGACGACGAGCCCAATATCCTCTCCCTGGTCGAAGAGACGCTCACCCACTACGGGCATGACGTCATCATGGCCGAGGAGGGACGCCGGGCGCTGGAGATCCTGAACACGGCCGATACCCCCGACGCCATCGTCCTGGATCTGAAGATGCCGGTCATGGACGGACAGGAACTCTTCCGTCTGATCCAGAAATCCCATCCGCAGCTGGTCGATCGGATCGTCTTCCTGACCGGTGATACCCTGAGCCGCCGCGCCAGGAACTTCCTCGACGCTTCCGGCCGGCCTTATCTGAGCAAGCCCTTCCTGCTCGACGACCTGAGAGAGGCGGTTGAGACGGTCATGGAGAAGGAGCCCTGAAAGCCTTCACCTGGCACCTGATCGTCCTCGGTCTCCTGCTTATCCTCTCGAGTTTCTTCTCTTCATCCGAGACCGCCCTGTTCTCGATCTCCCGCGGCCGGCAGGCCGTCATGGAGAAATCCGGGCGCGCCTCCGAACGCCGGGTGGCGCGTCTGCTCGAGGAGCCGCGCCGGCTGCTGATCAGCATCCTGGTGGGTAATACCCTGGTGAATATCGCCGCCGCCTCGCTCGGCACGGCCGTGACGATCGGGGTCGTCTCGGGAGCGGCGGGGGAGGCGGCGGTGGGTCGGGCCGTCCTCTGGGCGACCGTGATCATGACCACGCTGATCCTCTTCTTCGGCGAGATCGCCCCGAAGTCGTTAGCCCTGGAGAACGCCGAACGAATCGCCCGCCTGATCGGCGCCCCGCTCGCCGCCTTCATGGCCCTGATCGGTCCCCTGCGGGTGGTCCTGGAGAAGGCCAATGAGTTCCTCTTCACGCTGACGCTGCGGGTGGTGCCGGCGGAGCCGGGATTGTCGAGCGACGAACTCTCGACCGCGGTGGACATGGGGCACACCAGCGGGGTGGTGGATGCTTTCGAGCGGGAAGTGATCAACAACATCATCGAACTGGAAACGCGCACGGTCGGGGAGGTGATGACGCCGCGGGTGGAGGTCGTCACCCTGGCCCTCGATACCCCGGTCAGCGAGTGGGCCGGCCGCTTCCGCGAGAGCGGGTTTTCACGGCTGCCCGTGGTCGGCGAGGATCTCGATCATGTCGCCGGGATCTGCTACGCCAAGGATTTGCTGGCGAGGGGGCCGCAGGTGCAGGGGCCGATCGAGCCCGCCTGCCTCCTGCGTGAGCCCTTCTATGTGCCCGGGAGCATGAAGGCGCTGGATCTGCTGGGTGAGTTCCGGCAGCGGCAGCTGCATTTCGCCGTGGTCATCGACGAGTTCGGATCCACCGCCGGAGTCGTCACCATGGAGGATCTCCTGGAGGAGATCGTGGGCGATATCGTCGATTCCCGTGACGAGGAGGAGTCCCCGTTCAAACTGATCGAGCCGGGGGTGGCGGTGGTCTACGCGGGGATGGGGCTGGAGGATTTCGCCTCCCAGCTCGGGTACCGGCTCCGCGATGAACACGCCGAGACCGTCGGGGGATGGCTCATCAACCGCCTGGGCCGGATCCCCGCGGCCGGGGAGCTCCTGACCCTGGGTCCCTTCCGGATAGGCATCCTGTCGTCCCGCCCCAACCGAGTCCTGTGGCTGCGGGTGGAGTGGAGGGTGCGCTGATGGTGCCGGTCCTGATCGCTCTGATCGCAGTCGGGATGGTGGGGACGGCCTTCTTCTCGGGGGCCGAGATCGCCCTGATCTCCTGCAACCGGCTGCGCATGCACCATCTCGCCCGGGAGGGGGTGGGCTCGGCGCGCCGGGTCATCGAGACCCTCGACCGGCTCCGGGAGATGGTCACCACCACGCTGCTGGGTACGAATTTCTGCAACGTCATGGCGGCCTCGGCCGCCACCGCGCTCTTTATCAGGCTAACCCCGGGCTACGAGGCGGTCGTCTCCACGCTGGTGATCACGCCGCTCATCCTCATGTTCGGGGAGATCTACCCCAAGACCGTCTTCCGGCACTGGGCCGACGGAGTCTGCCTCGCGATCGCGCCCTTCCTGATCGGTTTCCGGATCCTCGTGTTCCCCTTCGTCCGGTTGGCCGACAGTGCGGCCTCGATCCTGCTCCGGCTCCTGGGGTCCGATCGGGAGCGGCGCGGGACCTTCGTGACCCGGGAGGAACTGCAGCACCTCATGGGGGAGGGGCAGCGCCTGGGGGTGCTGCGCTCGGAAGGCTGGCAGATGATCCGGCGGACCTTCCACTTCTCGGAAACGACGGTGGCCGCGATCATGGTGCCGCTGGTGGAGGTGTTCGCACTGGAGGAGCACACCCGGGTCGGGGAGGTCCTGCCCCGGATCGTGGACCGCGGGCATTCCCGGATCCCGATCTACCGCGAGCGGATCGACAACATCGGCGGCCTGCTGTACGTCTTCGATCTGCTGGGGGTGGGGCCGGAAGTACCGGTGAGCGAGGTCATGGTACCCGCGTACTACGTACCCGAGACCAAGGGACTGCAGCAGCTCATCCTCGAGATGAAGCAGAGCCGGGTGCATCAGGCCGTGGTGGTGGACGAGTACGGCGGGGCTACCGGGATCGTCACCCTCGAGAACGCCCTGGAGCGGATCGTGGGCGAGATCCGCGACGAGTTCGACACGGCCGCCGAACCGCTGCCGGCCGCCGGGGAACAGTGGGTCTCACTGCGCGCCCGGACACCCCTGCCGCAGGTTCAGCGATGGCTGGGAACCGAACTGCCGGCGGGGGAGTACAAGACCATCGGCGGATTCCTCACGGCCGAGCTGGGACGCATCCCGCAAGCCGGCGAGCTGATCACGGTCGGCGATTGGGAGTTCGAGATCCTCGACGCCACCCCCCGGGCGGTCCGGCTGCTGCGGGTGCGCCGGCGCGGCGGGCGGGGACCGCGGTAGTGCCGTGTCGTGGGCCGGGGCACCGGGAGCACCGGGGGACTTGCGGACCGGCGGCGTGCTCCGTAAACTGCGCTGGCCGGTCAACACCCCGCCGGCGGGAGGAGTCCTACGGGTGCCATGAGCACGCACGACCGACAACCTGATCCACGGACCGCGCCCGGTCGCTCCGGGGTGCGGCTGGGGATCGTGATCCTCCTGCTGACCGTCGTGGCGGTCGGTTGCGGCGGCGGCCGTGACGACCGCGATGGCATCAGGCAGAAGTACGGCGAGCCAGATGATGTCGAATACATGGAGGGACCCATCTCCGATTACGAGACCTGGACCTATTTCGACCTGCCGGACGAGGGGCAGTACACCCAGTACATCTTCGAACGCGCCCGCAACACCTGCGGCGCCAACAGGAACTGGATCCTGTACCGAAGCCATACCTACACCCCGGCCGAGGGCGGCCGATCCCGGATCAGCGTGGATGTTCCGGGCGGTTACAGCGGCCCGAATCCCATCAGACCGTGAGACGGTTCACCAGCAGGAGGTAGAACGGTGGAAGTCCTGATCGTCCACCCGCGCAGTGACAGCATGTTCGAGAAGATCATCCTGCGAAGCGAGAAACCGTGCGTGGCGGCTTTCGTGGACAGGTCGCTGGTGAGCATGCAGGAGTACATGGCGGTCGAAGAAACCTTCCGCTCCACCGCCGCCGACTGGCTCATCTTCAGCCTGGCCTACATGGAGGATGTTCCCCGGATCGTCCGGAATTTCTTCGACGAGACGTCGATCGGCAGCATCATGTACCTCTTCATGAAACCGAAGGGGAAGATGCTCCCCCCCGCCATCGAGGGTTTCATCCACGCCGATCTGCTCAAGGAGCAGATCGAGCGCCTGCGCGAATTCTCCGAGTGGACCGAGGAGGACCAGCGGAGGGAGGACGAGGCGAAGAAGCGGGGACCGTTCAAAGAATAGAGGGGATGATGGCTTCGAACCGACGGTTCCCCGGCCGACCGCGCCCCGTTCTCGTAGCCGCCCTCGGCCTGCCGCTGCTGCTCCCGGCAGCCCTGCGGGCCCAGAACCCCGTCCCCGATCCGGTCCGGCCCGCGACCGGTTCCGCCGCCGGTCCTTTCCTGCAGCTGACCTGCCGCCACGAGGGAGAAGAGTCTCCCCTGGCCTCGGGGGACTGGATGCCCGCGACGGCCGATCTGCGCCTGCGGGTGGCCGGGGCCGAAGCATCCGGCGGGCGGGCCTGGCGGGTCGAGATCCATACCTTCCAGGACGGGGAGCGGGTCCCGATCGAGGTGGCGGGTCTGCAGGAGTGGGAGAGCGCCTCCCGGAAATGGATCCACACCGACCTCTCTCCGGCCCGGGCCGCCGAAGGGATCTGGATCTGGTCCGGGACCTTCCGGCCCGGCGACGAGGTGGTGCTGCAGTGCCGCGATGTCGACGCCGGGCGGATCGTGGACCGCCCCACCACGCTGCGAGTGGTCCCCTCTTTCGGCGCCCGGCTCGCCTTCGCCACCCCGGTCGCGGTGGTCTTCCCGGTCTCCGGCGAGGCCACCCTCACGGCCTCGGCGGGATTCGCGGTCCGCTACTACCGGATCTCGAACGCCCCCTTCTGGCGCACCCTCGACCGGATCGGGTTCCCGGCCGTCTCCTTCGCCTATGCCACGATCGGGGGGCGCAAGAGCATCCTCTACGCCGTCGGCTTCTCGGCCATCAACGATCAGCTCCACATCGCCTACGGTGGATTCCGCAACTCCCTGACCGCCAACAACTTCTGGATGGTGGGTCTATCCCTGCATACCTCCGACCTCATGGCCGATCTGCGCCGGGCCCTGAAGTAGGAAACCGGCCCGAGCCGGGCGGAGCACCCGGCCCGATACCGACCGGACCGGCCCGTGACAAACCGGACCAATTCCCTCCGATTTTTCTGGCACGGCTCAGGCTCCGGTTCTAGGTTGCATTCGCCATGTTTGCAGCATCGCCGGAGCGAGCAGGAGAGCAGGCCGGCGACGGGATCGATCCCGCCGCCGCCGAGAACCGCCGTCTGCGCGACCTGCAGAGGATCGTGGCGCTCGCCTCGCAGACGATCGCCACCCAGGTCCGCACCAGAGGCGAGGCACTCACGGTCATCGAGGGGACCCGCCGCCGTGCCGTCGCGCTCTTCCCCGGTTCGGGCGGAACCTTCGATCTGATCTACCGTCCCCGGCTCCTGCGGATCTACCGGGCGCGTTTCGAGGGCGGGACCGGAGAGGACGTGACGTGAGCGAAGACGTGCGGTATGCCGTTGTGCCGGCTGCAGGCCGCGGCACCCGCTTCCATCCGCTGAGCCGGACCGTGCCGAAGGAGATGCTCCCGATCGGCGGGCTGCCGATGATCCACTACGTCGTGGAGGAAGCAGCGGCGGCCGGTTGCGACCGGATCATCATAGTGCTCGCGCCGGTGAAAGAGATCATCCGGCGCTACTTCTCCGAGCCGGCCGATCCGCAGGGTCTGCCCAAGGGGGGGGACGCCGCCGTGGACGGGGTGGATCCCGAGGCGCGGCTGGCGCGGCTGCAGGCGCAGGTCACCTTCACCTTTACCTACCAGCAGACGCCCAGCGGTCTGGGCGACGCCGTTCTCAGCGCCCGTCCGGTGGTGGGCTCGGAACCCTTCGCGCTGCTGCTCCCCGACAACATCTGGTGGGGCGAGAACCCGATGCGCGCCCTGCGGGCGGCGTACCGGGAGACCCCCGCCCACCTCCAGGGGCTCATGAGGCTCGAGGGACGGTTCGCGCCGCTCTTCGGTAACAACGGTGCCGTGGAAATCGAACCGCTGGCCGGCGCCCGCTACCGGATCACCCGGCTGCAGGACAAGGGGGAGGGAACCTTCCCGCTGGCCGGGGGGGAGAACGTCCTCAAGGCGTTCCCCCGTCACATCTTCCGATCCGACGCCTTCGACCGCCTCGAGCGGCTCACGCCCGACCGTTTCGGCGAGCGCGACGATGTGCCCCTGCTGCAGGAGCTCATCGCCGACGATCTGCTCGACGGGGTGCTGTGCGAGGGACGCGGTCTGGATGTCGGCAACGTCCAGGGATTACTGGCAGGGAACCGATGGGTCGACGAGCTGGGACTGCCGCTGTAGCGATCCGCCCGATCGAAGCCGGCGACGCCGAACGCGTCCGCCGCGTTCTCGGCGTGGCCTTCGAGGACGAGAACCGCCGTATGGGGATGAAGCAGATCCGGCTCCCGACCATGAGCGACACGCTCCTCTCCTTCTACCTGACCCGTTCCCCAGGATACTCCTTCGTCGCCGCCGGGCCGGGCGGCGTCATCGGCTTCTGCCTGGCCTGCCGCTGGGGCGCGACCGCCTGGTTGGGACCGATTGCGGTCCTTCCACCGGTCCAGGGACAGGGTCTGGGTCGGCGCCTCGTGGCGGCCTCCGAAGCGGCGCTGCGCACCGCCGGCGTCACCACTCTGGGTCTGGAGACAATGCCCCGATCATACCGGAACCTGCAGTTCTACAGCCGTCTCGGGCTGCGCTTCGAGCAGATGACGCTCGATCTGAGCCGCACCTTCACAGCCGGCGGCGGGAGCGATGCCGGAGTGTTCGGAACCGCCGACGGAACCGCACTCACCGCCCTCGGCACTCTGACGCCGGCCGACCGGGCGCCGCTGCTCGCTCATCTGACCCGGATCTCCGCCGCCGTCAGCCCGGGTCTCGATTACCGCCGTGAGGCCGAGGCTACCCTGGCGGGCGGCCTGGGGGACGTGCTCGTGGCGCAACGGGACGGCGGCGCGATCGGTTTCGCCATCGTCCATACCCGCCCCTACGCCCGGGAGGAACTCCCCGGCACGGTGCGCGTGAACACGCTGCTCCTGTCTCCGGCCGGGTCGGACGGGGAGCAGACCCGGCGCCTGGAGGGCTTCGTGGACGCCCTCGGGCGCAGGATCCTCGAGCAGGGATTCGATGCCTGCATCGTGCGCGTACCGACCCGCTGCCAGACCGTCCGCGACCTCCTGCTGCGCCGCGGGTTCACCATCACCCACTCCGATGTGCGCCTCACCTGGCCCGACCTGCCCGAACGGCTCGCGGCCGGGGCGGTGCACTTGAGCAAGTGGGAATGAGCGATGGCCTCGCTGCTGCTGGTCGGTAATCCCAACGTGGGGAAGAGCGCCGTGTTCGGCGCGCTCACCGGCCGCTATGTGACGGTCTCCAATTATCCCGGCACGACGGTCGAGGTGACCCGCGGCGAAGCCGCCGTCGGCGGACGGATCCGCGAGATCGTGGATACGCCCGGCATCAACACCCTCATCCCGCAGTCCGAAGACGAGCAGGTGACCCGGGACATCCTGCTGACCGGGGAGGGTGAGGCGGTGGTCCAGGTGGGCGATATGAAGAACCTGCGTCGGGTTCTGCTCATCTCCCTGCAGCTGGCCGAGATGGGGCTCCCTTTCGTGCTCGACCTGAACATGGCCGACGAGGCTCGCAGCGCCGGCATCGAGGTGAACACGACCCGGCTGGCGGAGCTGCTGGGCGTACCGGTGGTGAGCACCATCGCCACCCAGAAACGCGGTCTGGGGGCGCTGCAGGAGGCGGTCAGAAGGGCCGCGGCGAGCCCCTGGCGCTGCAGCTATCCCGCCTCGATCGAGCGGGCGGCCGCCGAGATCGAAGCTCTGCTCCCCGCCGGATCGCCGATCGAGCCGCAGGCGCTGGCGCTCATGATCGCGGCCGGGGATGAGACGCTCACCCCCTGGCTGCAGCGGACCCTGCCGCCCGGATCGATCGCCGTGATCGACGGAATCGCCGACCGGCTGAACCGCGAGTTCCCCGCCGGGGTGCGCTACGCCGTCAACCGCACCCGAATGGCCGCGGTGGACCGGGTGCTGACCGAGGTGCTCCGGATCCGGGCGCGGACCGGAACCCCAGCCTGGCTGGAACGGATCTCGCAGTGGAGCACCCATCCGGTGCTGGGCCTGCCGTTCATGGCCCTGACCCTGGTCCTGGCCTGGCTGATCGTGGGGCTCCTGGGAGCGGGGCTGCTGGTGGACCTGCTGCAGAAGGGACTCTTCGACGGGATCATCAACCCGGCCCTGGCGGGTGCGGTCCGGCGCCTGATCCCGGTGCCGCTGCTGCGCGACTTCCTGGTCGGTGACTTCGGGCTCGTCACCATGGCGCTCACCTACGCCGTGGCCATCGTGCTGCCGATCGTGGGTTCATTCTTCATCTTCTTCGGCCTGCTCGAGGACTCCGGCTACATGCCGCGGCTGGCCGTGATGGTGAACCGCCTCTTCCGCCGGATGGGGCTGAGCGGCAAGGCCGTGCTCCCGATGGCGCTGGGGCTGGGGTGCGACACCATGGCCACCCTCACCGCCCGGATCATGGAGACGCGCAAGCAGCGCCTCATCGTCACCCTGCTCCTGGCCCTCGGCGTACCCTGCTCGGCCCAGCTCGGCGTGATCCTCGGGCTGCTGGGGGGGATCGGATCGTTGGCCCTGCTGATCTGGCTGGCGGTCGTAGCCGGCGTGCTCTTCACGGTCGGCTGGCTCGCGGCCCGTGTCCTCCCGGGGGAACCGGCCGATTTCATCCTCGAACTCCCGCCGCTGCGTCTCCCCCAGCCCGGGAACCTGATGGTGAAGACGCTGGCCCGGATCGAATGGTACCTCAAGGAAGCGGTGCCGATCTTCGTGGCGGGAACCTTCATCCTCTTCGTGCTCGATGCCACCGGCCTGCTCGCCGGGATCGAACGGGCCGTCGCGCCGGTGCTGCAGGGACTGCTCGACCTGCCGGCCGAGAGCACCGGTGCCTTCCTGATCGGATTCCTGCGGCGCGACTACGGTGCGGCGGGGCTCTTCGATCTGTACGCCGCGGGCCGTCTCGATCCGGTGCAGACGGTGACGGCACTCGTCACCATGACGCTTTTCATACCATGCATCGCCAACTTCCTTATCATCATCAAGGAGCAGGGAGTGAAGATCGCCCTGGGCATGGTCGCGTTCATCACTCCGGTTGCGATCGCGGTCGGAGCGCTCGTCAACGCCCTGCTCCGGCTCGCCGGACCGGGATTCCTCTCATGAGACGCTGCCCCCTGTGCGGGTACCGTTTCTCCGACGAGGAGAGCAGGTCGTGTACGACCTGCCCGTTGAAGGGGAAATGCGGCGTGCTCTGCTGTCCCCACTGCGGGTACAGTTGGGTGGAGGAGTCGCGCCTGGTCGAAGCGTGGCGCCGACGAACCGGCCGCGGCGGCCGTGCCCGGAGGCGGGAGGAGAGACGAGAGAATGCCACATAGGTTCGGGTACAACGCCTGGCCCACCCCCGAGGAACGGGAGAAAGAGCACCTCCTCCATCTCCTCTGGTCACTCGAGGAAGAGGGCGATCAGAGACACGCCACCGTCCGGGAGCGCTGGGTGCATAACGACGATCCCCGGCCGATAATCAGCGGTCTGATCGACGCGGGACTGGTGGAGGAAAGCGGAGAAGATCTGCGCCTGACCCGTACCGGGAGGGAGGCGGCGGGGGACCTGGTGCGCCGTTACCGTCTGGCCGAATGCCTGCTGAGCGAGGTCTTCCTGCTCGAGGAGGACCAGTACGAGCAGAGCGCGTGCGAGTTCGAGCACATCCTGAGCCCCGAGGTCACCGACAGCGTCTGCACCCTGCTGGGGCATCCCCCGGTCTGCCCCCACGGCCGCCCGATCCCCCGCGGGGCGTGCTGTGCCAGGTTCCAGGGGGACCTGAAACCGATCGTGGTGCGTCTCACCGACCTGAGTCCGGGGGATGTGGCGAAAGTCGTCTTCATGTCCTCGGACGTTCCCAAACACCTCGACCGGCTCTCCACCATCGGTCTGATGCCGGGGACGACCTTCCGGCTGCACCAGCGCCAGCCCGCCTGGATCGTCGATCTGGGCGAGACCCGGATCGCGCTGGACCGGGAGATCGCCCGGGCCCTCGAGGCAGAGGGCCCTCCGTTGGCCCTCTAGCCCAA
>CAYSYY010000019.1:0-18079 GCA_964435265.1 uncultured Gemmatimonadota bacterium | reverse complement strand
GAACCAGGGAGTGCCCACCCGTTTTGCATTCGGCTCTGCCTTGCCGACCCTGGTCTCACCCTCATCCCGATGTTCGGTTTCTCTCAAAGAGTGTCGATCGCCCCGGGATCGTGTCGGGCATGCTGCGGGGGCGCTCGACGGTCTCCGGACAACCTATACCAACCGTATACCTGAGAAAAGGATAAAAAGGTCCGATTTTGTTATTTTTCTCCCGTGTGTTTCCGGTGGTTCTCGGAGCGCCCCGGTCATAGAGTGGAAAGCTGAATCATGATTGCCCGTTCCCGTGCCAGGAGAGATCCCATGATCCGTGTTCCCGGACCTGTACCGCGTCGAACCCCCCTTCCCCCGCTGCGCGTTCTCCCGCCCCTGGCTACGCTCGCCCTGCTGCTGGGCTGCGCCGTACCGGGGACCGCGCTCTCCCAGGGGCAGAGACGGCCGGCCGAACCACCGGTCGCCGCTCAGCAGGAGCGGGAACCGGGCGCATCGCTGCTGCGGGGAGCGCTGGGTCTGGCGTTCATCGAAGCGGCGGAGCTGCAGGAGATGGTCGAGGAACTCTCCTCCCCCGCCTTCCACGGTCGCCTCACCGGCACTTCCGGCTACGACCTGGCCGCCCGGTTCGGCTCCGAGCACATGCGGGCCGCCGGCCTGCTCCCCGGCGGTTCCAACGGTACCTACCTGCAGCCCTTCTTCGTCGAGGCCAACGATGTCATCGGACCGGTGGAGCTGCGCCTGGAGCACAACGGCTGGAGCGGCGCCCCCTACCGCTTCGGTCGCGACTACGTGGCCCGCGGATTCACCGGCAGCGGGCGGGTGGAGAATGCGGAAGTGGTCTTCGTGGGGTACGGGCTCACCGACACCGAGAGCGGCTGGAACGACTACGCCGGTGTGAACGCCCACGGCAAGGTGGCGCTGATGTTCATGGGAACGCCGCGCAACGGGACGGACTGGGGGGAGAAGAGCCGGCCGCGGTACAAGGCCACGGTGGCGAAACGGCACGGAGCGGTGGCGATCCTGCTGATCGACGATCCCGGCGACGCCACCGTGTCACCCATCGTGAGCGTGTACCACGGCGCTGAGGGAGAGCAACAGGCCGACCTGCCCCAGCTCTCGATCCGCAACCGGATCGCCGACGATCTGCTCGCCGGTCTGCCCCATACCGCCGTCTCACTGCGCCGGCAGATCGACGAGACGCGGGCGCCATTGCCGCTCGAGCTGCGCACCCGTGTCACCCTGGAGGCCCGCGCCGTCTACGATCCGGCCGCCGTGACCTGGAACGTGGTCGGCTGGATCGAGGGGAGCGATCCGACCGTGATCGACGAATGGGTGTTGGTGGGCGGTCACCTCGACCACGTCGGACAGCAGCTCGACATGCTCTGCGCCGGCGCCCAGGACAACGCCTCGGGGGCGGTCATGGTCCTGGCGATGGCCGAGGCCATGGCCCGATCCCCGGTAAAGCCGCGCCGCAGCGTCTGTTTCGTCCTCTTCGCCGGAGAAGAGCTCTTCCTGGCCGGCTCGGAGCACTTCGCGGCCCACCCCCCCCGCCCCCTGAGCGACTGTGTCGGCATGATCAATCTCGACATGGTCGGCACGGGGCCGCGCCTCACCATGAACGGCGGGGCCACGACCCCGCTCTTCCAGGAGTTCCTGGTGGAAGCCGATCGGTTCTACGGGGGTTTCCACGTCATCGATCAGCCCGCCTCGCAGATCCAGGCGGGAGCCAGCGATCACTCCGCCTTCGTGAACGCCGGAGTACCGACGGTCTATTTCCACAGCGGCGGTGCAACCGGCCGGGCCCATACGTCCGAAGATGTGCCGGCAACGATCGATTTCGACGCCTATTACCGCACCACCCGGGTGGTCCACCTGACGCTCTTCCAGATGGCCGACCGGCCCTGACGGTCTGATCGCGCTGTCGTGCGGCCGCCGCCCGTCGCGCCCGGTCTCAGGTCGTGAGGATCACCTTCCCGAGGTTGCGGCGGTCCTGGATATAGTGGTGGGCCGCGGCGGCTTCGGCGAGGGGGAAGGTGCGGTCCAGGACCGGATCTAGGACTCCCGCTTCGAGCAGGGGGAGCATCTCCGTGAATTCCCCGCCCAGCACGTCAGGGCGGTGCCAGAGATGGCCGATGTGCACCCCGGCCGCGCCCCGGTTCTTGATCATCATGCGGATCGGGCTGAAGCGGGGGGTGCGCAGGAGGTTCAGCAGGGCCCGCACCATATTCCGTTTCTTCCCCGGCGCCCCGGAGGAAATCCCGTAGATGAGCAGCCGGCCGGTATGAGCCAGCAGTTCGAAATCACGCTTGAGCCCGGGGCCGCCGATCGGATTCAGGATCATCTCCACCCCCGCACCGCCGGTCAGCGACATAAGTTCCTTCTCCCAGCCCGGGGTGCGGTAATCGAAGAGGTGGGCGACGCCCAGGGTGCGCAGGGCGTCGTGCTTGCCGGCCGACGCGGTACCGAAGATCTCGGCGCCGCGGTGCCGGGCGATCTGCACCGCCGCCGTGCCGACGCCTCCTCCGGCGTTCTGGATGAGCACCCGCTCCCCCGGATGCAGGTTCCCGATATACACCATGGCGTGCCAGGCGGTGATATAGGTGACGGGGAAAGCGGCGGCGGCCGCGGTCTCGAGCCGGGCGGGCCGGGGCAGGATGAGCGCAGCCGAGGTGACGACGGTGTCGGCGTAGCATCCGAAGTTCCGCATACCGATCACCTCACCCCCTTCCCGCACCCCCTTCACCCCTTCGCCAACGGCGTCCACCGTCCCGGCGAACTCGTACCCGGTGATGAAGGGCGGTTTGCCCGAATCGGGGTAGAGCCCCATGCGGGCGGTGATGTCGGCGAAGTTGACCCCGACGGCGGCCGTGCGGACCCGGACCTCACCGGAGCCGGGAACGGGATCGGGGAGTTCGATGTACTCGAGGACCTCGGGGGGTCCGAAGCGGGAAACGCGAACGGCGTGCATGACTCTCTCCTCCGGATGCTGTACCTTACCACAGTTTGCCGTTCCACGGGTCATCTGTCTGCGGAGAAATGCGATGCCCTCCCGCCCCGTTCCGGTGTGCTTCCGCCCCGCCGCAGGACTCGTTCTGCTGGGTCTCGGATTTCTCGCCGCCGCCTGCGGTTCGGGACGTGAACCCCGCCGGGTGGAGGATGACGGGGTGGAATACGTGCAGAACCGGTCACGCCCTCTCCGCGGCGACCCCATGCCCGATCCGGAACCGGCCCGCGGGCTCCTCATCCTCGAAGGAGGCGCCGGCGCCATCCCCGCCTGGTCGGCGGCCAGAGACGTCCGGGCGGCGCAAGGGGGCACCTGGGCCGTGCTGGGCATGCACCGGAACGAGATCACCTGGTTCGACCGGAGCGGAGCGCCGTCGGCCCGCATGGATCTGGGCGATCCCGCCCTCGGGCTCACCTGCCCCATCGGACTCTCGTTCTTCCCCTCGGGGGGTGTCTGCATCGACATGGCCCTGCGCCGGGCGGTCGTCTTCACCGCCTCGGGCATGCGCCGGAACGCCTTCGATCTGTCCCCCGGTGTCCCGGTGGACGTGGGGTTGTATCGCGATGCGGACCTCTGGGTCCTGATGACCTCCCGGACGGTGGACGGGCGGGAGCAGTCGACCCAGATCCGGCGGTATGATCTGACCGGGCGCTCCCGGCCGATCGCCGGTGCCGACAGCCTGCTGCTCGACCGCCGGCGGACCGAGGAGATCACGACTCCCCTGCCGACCAGCCTGGCGGTGGGCCGCGACGGCACCCTCTGGGCCGCGGCGCTGGACTACACCATCCACCAGATCTCACCCGACGGGCACCACCGCATCATCACCCGCTCGCCGCGGGAGAGCCGGGTGCCGGACTGGCTGCTGGAAGAGAAGCGGCGGTTGATGCGCCTGCGGGTGAGCAGCCAGCGCACCTCCGTGCCGATCATGGAGGTAGCCGGCATCTCTGCCCTGCTCGCGCTAACCGACGGGGGGTGCCTGGTGCAGACCGGCGAATGGCATCCTGAACTGCTCGATGCCCGCTACAACAGCCGGCAGAACGTGATCGTGTTCGACCGGTTCGACGAAACGGGTAACTACCTGTGCCGCTACGCCGTCGAGCTGCCCCTGCCTCGTACCTGTATCACCATGACCGATGCCGCCGACGGCACCCTCTACGGGGTCGCCGTCCCCGCCCTCGGGGAAGGCGCGGTGGCGATCGTGAAGTTCGACCTGCCGCCGGGATAGCGCCCCGGGTCACGGATCCGGCCCGGCCTACTCACCGATGATCTTCACCAGCACCCGCTTGCGGCGCCGCCCGTCGAACTCACCGTAGTAGATCTGCTCCCACGGCCCGAAATCGAGTTTCCCCCCGGTCACTGCCACCACGACCTCCCGTCCCATGATCTGGCGTTTCAGGTGGGCGTCGCCGTTATCCTCGCCGGTCCGGTTGTGCCGGTAGTGCGAGACCGGTTCGTGCGGCGCCAGTCCTTCCAGCCAGTCATCGTAATCCTGCAGCAGGCCGGCTTCGGCGTCATTGATATAGACGCTGGCCGTGATATGCATGGCGTTGACGAGGCAGAGCCCCTCCGAGATCCCGCTCCTGTGCACACATTCCTCCACCTGAGGGGTGATATTGAGGTAGTCCCGGCGGTGCTGAGTTTCGAACCAGAGATAGTCGGTGAATGATCTCATTCCCACTGCTCCTTTCATGGCGGACAGGATACGATGATCGTCCTGATATCACAATCGTGATGATGTGCCTGAATCGATACACGTCTGCACATATCCGGTCACAGAATCTGTATCATAAATTGTTCTTTGTTCTATGATTAAAACCTTGCGCTCGAAAAATCGTACATTATTATTAGTTCTTGTCGTATAACGGAAGCACGTACTACATGGAGGCATGATTGCATGGCAAAGTTCGAACACATCAAGGGTGGTGACGCCGAAAAGCGGTTCGCAAAGAGTCGTGTGCACGGTGTTACCCGTGAGTACATGACCTATCTCGACACTTTGAAGAAAGAAGGCGGTGTCGGCGTGATGAAGGCGGGCCGGGGTGAGAGCCTGACGACCCTGCGCAACCGGGTACGCAGGGCCGCCGATCTCCTCGAGATCCAGGTCAAGACGCAGAAGGACGGCGAAGAGCTCCTGGTCAAGGTGCTGAAGTAGCCCGTTCACTCTTCTGCTGTCGTCGTGGAAAGGCAGCTCCGATGAGCTGCCTTTTCACTTTCATGTGAAAAACCACGCCGCCGGCGGCGTACTGCCTTTCAAACCACGGTCCCATCCACGATACTACGGCCCCGCAGTGAGCGGCCCGTACCCAGACACAGGTGGTTCATGATCATGTCAGCGAACAGGTTCCGGGGTCTGACGGCCCTCTCGATGGTTCTCCTCTTCTCCCTCACGGCATGCTCGGGGCAGCGCGCCACCACCCAGATGATCGACGGCGTGCTCCACGTCATGAACACCGAGGAGCCGATCCGGCCCAATATGAAGGTCGAACTCGAGGAACTCTTCCGGATTGGAAATGACGACGACGCCGGTGACGACTACATCTTCACCGGTATCGGCGGGATTGCGGTGGATGAGCAGCACCGGATCTTCGTCCAGGTCACGCGGGAGGACATCCTCCGGTGCTACGACGCCGACGGTGAGTTCATCCGCACCATCGGGCGCCAGGGACAGGGCCCGGGGGAACTCTATTACGCCCAGGGGGTCTCATTCGGTGCCGACGGCAATCTCTGGGTTCCCAGTGCGGGATCGGCCCGCATCGTCATCTTCACTCCGGAAGGCGATTTCGTGAAGAACATCGCCTTCAGCACCGCCCCTCCCCTGCTCATCCAGACCACCGCCGACGGCTTCATGGGGCTCCACCAGGCCGTCCGGCAGCTGGCTGAGGGCGTTGCCGAAGTGGATTTCCTGCTGCGTCGTTTCAATACCGAGGGCGACACCCTGAATACGCTCTTCAAAGCCAGCATGCAGATCGATATCCAGGATCTGCAGCTCGGGGGAATCGCCGAGCTCCAGCCTCTCTACACCCAGGACAGTGAGGGACGCATCTGGCAGTGCCGGCCCCGGGCCGATATCTACCAGCTCAATGTCTGGAACCCGGACGGCACGCAGAACATGGTCGTCGAAAAGGATGCGGCCCCGATCCCCAAGAGCGAGCAGGAGATCGAGGAGGAGCGCGAGACGGTGCGGCGACTCATCGCGGCGCAGTTCGGGGGCGAGGTCCCGCCGGGTCTGAACCTGGACTACGAACCACCGACCCACCGGGCCTTCCTCGGCCTGCCGTACTACGATCCCGCCGGCTTCATCTGGGCCCAGGTCAGCCGGGAGGGCACCCATGATGCCAACGCCTTCGATCTCTATGACATGCGCGGCCAGTTCCTGAAGCGGATTCAATTCGAGGGAGTCCATACACCCGCTTTCCTGGCCTTCGTCGGCGACCGGCTCTACTGCATTGAACTCGATCCGGAAGAGATCCCCCACGTGATCGTGTACCGGCTCAACCGGTAGGACCGGGATCACGCCGCACCGGGCGCCGGCGCCTCGATCGATACCGGCTCCCTGAACACTACGGGCCCACCGGGCGTACCCCGGCGGGCCCGTTCAGTATCCGGTTCCACACCGGAGCCGTCACCCCACCGGAGCACCCTTCCGGGACTGCCGGTCAGCTCTTCATGCTCCGTGCGAACACCGCGACCAGTTCGCCGATCTTCTCCTCACGGTCGGCCTCGGATCCGGTCGTGAAGGCCGCGGCGACGCAGTGGTTCACGTGCGCCTCGAGCAGGCGGGCGGCCACCTGGCCCAGCGCTCCGCGCACGGCCGCGATCTGCTGCAGCACGTCCACGCAGTAGGCCTCATCTTCGACCATCCGCTGGATGCCGGCGAGCTGTCCCGAGAGCCTGGCCAGCCGGCGCCTGATCCCGTCCTTCACGGCCGGAGTGTGCAGGCACGAGGAACCGGCTTTCTGAGCGGTTGTGTTCCGGGCGGCGGGATCGGTGCTCATGGTCGCTCTCCTTCCCTCAGGTGATCTCTTCGTCAGGTCCCGGCGGAGATGTCGGCCCGGCGCAGGCGGGCGCTGTTGGTAACCACGTTGAGGCTCGAGAAGGCCATCGCGGCCTCGGCGATGAGGGGATGGAGCATCCCCAGCACGGCCACCGGTATGGCCACCAGGTTGTAGAAGAAGGCCCAGAATAGGTTCTGGCGGATCTTCCGGAAGGTCGCCCGCGAGAGCTTCACCGCCCTGATCACGCCGCTCAGTTCCCCCTGCACCAGGGTGATGTCGGCCGCTTCGATGGCGATATCGGTGCCGGTGCCGATGGCTATTCCCACATCGGCCGCGGCCAGGGCGGGAGCGTCGTTGATGCCGTCCCCCACCATGGCCACCACATGCCCCGCCTCCCTCAGCCGGGCCACCTCGCCGCTCTTGGCTTCGGGCAGGATCCCCGCCATGACCCGGTCGATCCCCACCTGCCCGGCGATGGCCCGGGCGGTTCGCTCGTTGTCGCCGGTGACCATGACCGGTTCCAGTCCCAGCCGGCGCAGCCCGGCCACGGCCGCGGCGGAATCGGGGCCGACGGGATCGGCCACCCCGTTGGCACCGATAATCCGGGTGCCCCGGGCCGCCGCGACGGCGGTCCGGCCGGCTACCTCCAGCCCGGCGATGACCGGTTCGAGCGCGGCCGTATCGACACCCGACTGGCGCAGGAAAGCGAGGGTGCCGACGCTGATCTCGTCGTCCCCCCGGACGTCGCTCAGACGGGCGCGGATGCCCCGGCCGGGAAAGGCTTCGGTTCCGGTCACCTCGGCCAGGATCATGCCTTTTCCCACGGCCGCCGCGACGACTGCCCGGCCGACCGGATGTTCGGAGTACTGCTCGACCGAGGCCGCCAGGCGCAGGAGTTCCCCGGTCCCGTCACGATCGTCGGCCCCGCCCAGGGGGATGACATCGGTCACCGCCGGACGGCCGGCGGTGATGGTGCCGGTCTTGTCGAGCAGCAGGACGTCGACGTCGCCCAGCCGCTGGATCGCCTCGCCGCGCCGGATCAGGATGCCGCGTTCGGCCCCCAGGCCGCTGCCCACCATCAGGGCGGTCGGGGTCGCGAGTCCCAGGGCGCACGGGCAGGCGATCACCAGCACGGCGATGGCGGCGAAGAGGGCCAGGCTGACCGGATCACGAGTGGGATCCACCCAGGGCAGGAAACCGCCCGCCCACGACGCCACGGCCCCCATCAGGCCCGGCGCCAGCAGCCAGAGCAGCAGGGTCAGGGCGGCGAGCCCGACCACGATCGGCACGAACACCGCCGTCACACGGTCGGCGAAGAGCTGGATCGGCACCTCGCTGGCCTGCGCCTCCTCCACCAGCCGGATCACCCGGGCCAGGAAGGTGTCCTCCCCCACCCCGGTCGCCCGCACCTTCAGCACCCCGTCGGTGTTCACGGTGGCGCCGATGACCGGATCGCCGGCGGTGCGGGGAACCGGCATCGATTCGCCGGTGGCGATCGACTCGTCCACGCTCGAAGTGCCTTCGATCACCTCTCCGTCAGTCGGGATCTTCTCCCCCGGCCGGACGATCATGACGTCCCCGACCGCGACCTGCTCCACCGGCACCTCCATCTCCCGTCCCTCCCGGATGATGCGGGCGGTCCGGGCTTCCAGCGTGAGCAGTTTCCTGATCGCGTGGGAGGCCCGTCCACGCGAGCGCGTCTCGATCCAGCGCCCGGTAAGGTGGAAAGCCATGATCATCGCCCCGACTCCGGCGTAGTCGAGCACCTGCGGCAGGGGGATCAGGTAACCCAGAACGGCCGCGAAGCCGGTGAGCAATGAGGCGCCCGCCCCCATGGTGATCAGCACATCCATGTTCGGGGTGAGGTTGAGGGTCGATTTCCAGGCGCTCCGCAGGGTCGGGAAACCCGCCACCAGTACGACCGGCAGGGCCAGCAGGAGCAGGCCGAGGTGGAAGAGGAACGGAGAGGGCCACATCAATCTGAAGAACATCTCGGGGATCATCCAGACGATGATGGGTCCCGCGAGGCCCCAGGCCAGGAGCATGCGCCTCCGGGCGCCCGCGACACGGCGCCGGTCGGCCGCGAGCGGATCCTCCCGGTGACGGGCAGCGGATGCAGCCGGCGGTTTCAGGACTAATCCGGCCCGATCGACCACTCCGGCAAGTTCGGAGAACGCCGGTGCTCCGGCCGTGAGGCTGAAGTAGGCCTTCCCGGCTGCCAGATTCACCTTCACGTCGGTGACCCCCGGGACCGAGCGCAGGGCCTTCTCGACGTTGGCCACGCAGCCGGCGCAGTGCATCCCCTCCACATCGCAGATCAGCCGCTCGGCCGACGGCGACGATGGTTGATTCCCTTGCTCCTGCCGTCGCTGCGGTTCGGCCGTTGATATCTCGTTCACCGTTCCCCTCCTCCTGGATCGTTATACTATACTGGGGTATAGTATAATCATGGATCAGCGACTTCGCCAGGGTGAACGATTCGGACAGGCGCGGCTTGCGGCCGTCGTAACCGCGTCGCATCATCCTCAGCGGCGGATCCGCCCGGGAGGAATCCGATGGAGCCAGCGATACCGACGAGCGGCGGCAGTGGAGGCGGCGGCACGGGAAGGGCCGTCAGCCGGCGTCGATCGCCCCTCTTCGTGGTCATCCTGACCGTCTTCATCGATCTGGTCGGATTCAGCATCCTCATTCCGCTGCTGCCCTTCTACGCCCGGGACTTCGGCGCCAGCGAGTTCATCATCGGCTCCCTCTTCGCTTCCTACAGCCTGATGCAGTTCTTCTTCTCCCCCGTCTGGGGCCGGGTCAGCGACCGGGTGGGCCGTCGGCCGGTGCTGATCCTCTGCCTGGGCGGTACCGCGGTCGCGTTCGCCATCTTCGGGCTGGCCCGATCTCTCGTCCTGCTCTTCGCCGGACGCATCCTGGCCGGGCTCTTCGGCGGCGTCATCACGACCGCCTACGCCTACATCGCCGATGTCACCGGACCCGACGATCGGGCCGGCGGCATGGGGCTGGTGGGCGCGGCCTTCGGACTCGGATTCATCCTCGGCCCCTTCATCGGCGGGCTCATGGCCGAGGCCTGGGGCTACGCCGCCCCCGCCTTCTTCGCCGCCGGACTGGCTCTGGCCAACACCGTGCTGGCCGTGATCGTGCTGCCCGAGACCTATCCTCCGGACCTGCGCCGGACGGCCCGGGGAGTCAGCGAACGCCGGGGTCTTTTCGGATCGGGCGGGCTCGTCGCCGCCCTGCGCCGGCCCGGAGTCGGCGTCCTGCTCGGTCTGCACTTCCTCATCACCTTCGCGCTGGCCAACATGGAATCGACCTACGCCCTGCTCACCGACGCTCTCTTCGGCTGGGGAGCGGGCGCCAACGGGCTCGTCTTCGGCTACTTCGGCATCATCCTGGTGATCGTGCAGGGCGGCCTCATCCGCCCGCTGGCACGCCGGTACGGGGAACAGCGGCTCGTGATCGCCGGCACCGCCCTGCTCGTGCCCGCCCTCGGGCTCCTGCCCTTCTCCCCGGGGATCGCTGTCCTGCTGCTCATCAGCGGCGTCATGGCGATCGGGAGCGGTATCACCATCCCCAGCCTCTCGAGCCTGATCTCACGAGGCGTGGGTCCGGATCAGCAGGGCGGGATCATGGGCGCGAATCAGAGTCTGGGGAGCCTCGCCCGCGTCCTCGGCCCGCTCTGGGGCGGGTTCACCTTCGGTGCCCTCTCCCGCAGCGCTCCCTACTGGAGCGCCGCCCTGCTCATGGCCGGGGCCACCCTGCTGGCCTGGCATCTGCTGGGTCGAGGGGCGATAATGGAGGAGGCGGAGGAACCGGGATGACCGGACGCCGGGGACCGGAACGACGGTGAACGAGGAGGCCGGTGTGGGGATCGAATACCGCGGTCTGACCATCGAGTGCGTGCGCGGGGATATAGCCGCCCAGGACGGATTCGACGCCGTGGGCAACGCCGCCAACGCCGCGCTGATGTCCGGCGGGGGAGTGGCCGGCGCCATCCATTCCGCGGCGGGCCCCGGTCTGGCCGAGGAGTGCCGTCCGCTGGGGCCGATCCGTCCCGGGCAGGCGGTCATCACATCGGGACACGGCCTGCCCAACCCCCACGTCATCCACTGCCTGGGACCGGTCTACGGCCGGGACGTCCCGTCCGACGAACTGCTGGCTGCCTGCTACCGCAACGCCCTGCTGCTGGCCGAGGAGAACGGACTCGCCTCGCTGGCCATGCCGGCGATCAGTACGGGCATTTTCGGCTACCCCGTGCACGCAGCCGCCCGGGTGGCCTTCGCGACGATCCGCGATACGGCGCCGAAACTGGAGAACGTCAGGCGTTTCCGGTTCGTCCTCTGGTCGGCGGAGGATCTCGCGGTGCATGAAGAGGTCATGCGGGAGGTTTTCGGGACCGTGAACGGACCGGAGCGGGATCCGGGAGGGCGGTAGCGGCATGGCGCGCCGGCAGCAGTCGCTCGCGGAACTGAGCGTCAACACGCTCCGCCTGCTGGCGGCCGACATGGTGGAGGAAGCCGGTTCGGGGCACCCCGGAGCGCCGATGGGCGCGGCGCCGGTGGCCTACGTGATCTGGCACAAACACCTCAAGCACGATCCGGCCGATCCCGACTGGCCCGACCGGGACCGGTTCGTTCTCTCGATGGGCCACGCCAGCGCCCTGCTCTACAGCCTGCTGCACCTGACCGGGTACGACCTGCCGCTCGAGCAACTGCGCGCTTTCCGCCAGTGGGGAAGCGCTACTCCCGGACATCCCGAGTCAGGCCGGACTCCCGGCGTGGAAGTGACCACCGGCCCCCTCGGACAGGGTGTCGGTATGGCGGTGGGCCTGGCGCTGGCGGAGCGCCTCATGGCCGCCCGCTGGAACGTCGGGAACCTGGTGCTGTTCGATCACGTCACCTGGGTGCTCTGCTCCGACGGCGACCTGATGGAAGGCGTGTCGGCCGAAGCCGTCTCGCTGGCCGGTCACCTGCAGCTCGGCAGGCTGATCCTGCTCTGGGACGACAACGGCATCACCATCGACGGGTCCACCGACCTGGCCTTCTCCGAGGACGTGCGTCGCCGCTTCCAGGCCTGCGGCTGGCACGTGACCGAGCGGATCGATGCCCTCGACCTCGCCGCGCTCGACGCCGCCGTCACCCGGGCTCGTCGGGACCGGCGCCCCTCCCTCATCCCCTGCGCCACCACCATCGCCTGGGGGAGCCCGCACAAGGCGGGTACCGCCGGAGCACACGGTTCGCCCCTGGGAGCGGCGGAACTCAGGCTCACCAAACGGAATCTGGGCTGGCCCGAGGAGGAGTACTTCCACATCCCCAATGAGGTCCGCAGTCACCTGGACGCCCGCCGGCGCGGCGGCGTTCGCCGCCGGGAGTGGCAGACCCGCCTCGAGCTCTACTCCGAGCAGTACCCCGACCGCGGCGCGGCTCTGATGAGGGAACTGGCGGGGGATCTTCCCGAAGGCTGGGAAGAGAGCCTGCCGGTCTTCGCCGAAGGGGAGAAACCGATCGCGACCCGCAATGCCTCGGGGATGATCATCAACGCCCTGGCGCCGGTCATACCGAACCTGGTCGGCGGATCGGCCGACCTCGCCCCCTCGAACAAGACCCTCATGGCCGATCTCCCCGACCAATCAGCGGCGGAACCGGGCGGCCGGAACCTCCGCTTCGGCGTGCGCGAACATGCCATGGGAGCCATCTGCAACGGGGTGGCGCGGCACGGCGGCCTGCGCCCCTACGCCGCGACCTTCCTGGTCTTCAGTGATTACCTGCGCCCGAGCATGCGTCTTGCGGCCATGATGAAGCTCCCCGTCATCTACGTCTTCACCCACGACTCCATCGCGGTGGGCGAAGACGGTCCCACCCATCAGCCGGTCGAGCAGGCCATGAGCCTGCGGCTCATCCCCGGCCTGCATGTGATCCGCCCGGCCGACGCCAACGAAACGGCCCAGGCCTGGCGGCTGGCTCTGGAGCGGGACGACGGCCCCACCGCCCTGCTGCTGACCAGGCAGAACCTGCCCGTGATCGATCCCGAGCGGGCCGCCGGCACCCGTTACGGCGGCTATGTCCTGAGCCGCACCATCGGCCGCCGGCAGGTCGCCCTGATCGCCACCGGATCGGAAGTGCTGCTGGCCCTGGAAGCCAAGGCCCAGCTCGAGGCGGAGTCGATCGGCACGCGGGTGGTGAGCCTGCCCTGCTGGGAAGTGTTCAGCGAACAGAACTCCGAGTACATCGAGGACGTATTGCCTTCCGGGAGCCTGGCCATTGCGGTCGAAGCCGGTGTGACACTGGGCTGGGAGCGCTGGGTCGACACCCCGGCGCACGTGCACGGTCTCGACCGCTTCGGTGCCTCGGCTCCCTTCGAGATCATCTACGCCCGGTTGGGCTTCACCGCTGAAGCCGTCGTGGACCGGGTCAAGAAGCTGCTGGAGGTCTGACCATGCGCGTTGTCATCGCCTGCGATCATGCGGGATACACCCTCAAGGCCGCCGTGGCGAAGGTCATAGCGGATCTTGGACACGAGGTCATCAACCTGGGCACCGACTCCCCCGATGTGAAGACCGACTACCCCGACGTCGCCCAGGCGGCGGGCAAGGTCATCCAGCTCGAGGAGGCCGATCGCGGCATCCTGATCTGCGGCAGCGGCGTGGGGACCAGCATCGCGGCGAACAAGATGAAGGGGATCCGGGCGGCGGTGTGTCACGACACCTATTCGGCCGCTCAGGGGGTGGAGCACAACGATATGAATGTGCTCTGTCTCGGCGGCCGCGTCATCGGGGCCGCGCTGGCGGCCGAGCTGGCGAAGGCGTTCCTTTTCGCCACCTTCTCGAACGAGGAGCGTTTCGTCCGCCGTCTCAACAAGGTGAAAATACTGGAACAGGAGTAGTACCCGGCCACGTTCACGCACCGGTCAGCAGCTCCCTGACGAATCGCTCACTGTGCGCAGTCGCGCCGGGCCGCTTGCTCTCCCGCGGCCCGGCCACGTTCAACACCCGGATGTGGTGATGGCGGATCCAGGTGCGGATCCGCTGTCCTTCGGCGGCCAGATGATCCGGCGACGCCGCGATCCGGTCCAGATCCACCACCGCCCACGGACGGTCGTACTGGCCCAGCAGGTAGAGGGTGTAGGCCGTTCCCCCGCCGGGGAACGGCGGCGTGATCACCAGGGTGCCGTCGGAGTCGCGCACGTTCCAGGCGGTGCGCTCTTCGTAGGCCTCCGACGGAGTCTCGGTCAGGGGATAGGTGTCCGCGATCGGGCCGTCTTCGGCACCGCGGCCGCGGGGACACCATCCCCCGCAGGGGATTCCCAGAGCGAGAGCGGCGTCGAGGGCGCCACGGTCCACTCCGGTCTGCCCGCCGGAGACGATCTTCTCGAGAAACCGTCGTTCTGCCATGTTCACAAGGTACTCACCGGACGATCCGAACGCACCCCGGGCTGCGATCCGACCGGTGGACGGAAAGGGAGAAACGGAGGGATACACCGGCCCGGAAAATAATTATAGGACTCCTTATTTGTTGCGTTACCGGGCTCCCCGGTGCATCTTATAAATGTAACCGGATCAGTCACAGATAAGAACCGCCCGCAACGCCTCACCTGTGAGGAGGAAACGATGACCGAGCGTTCCCAGGCCGTAACCCTCAACGGCCAGCCGATGACCGTGCTGGGAGACACCCTCAAACCCGGTGACCGGGCCCCTGATTTCCATGTCGTGGCGCAGGATCTCAGCGCGAAGAGCCTGGCGGACTACATCGGCCGACCGATGATCATCAGCGTCGTTCCCTCGCTGGACACCGGTGTCTGCGACCTGCAGACCCGGCGTTTCGATTCCGAGGCCGTCAAGCTGGGCGACGAGGTGCATGTGCTGACCATCTCGGCTGACCTCCCCTTCGCCCAGAAGCGGTGGTGCAGCGAGGCCGCCGCCCGCATGGTCGAGGTCCTGAGCGACCACCGCGAGATGGATTTCGGCAACCGGTGGGGCACCCATGTGAAGGAGCTGCGGGTGGAGCAGCGGGCCGTGTTCGTGGTCGACGCCGAGGGCATCATACGGCATGCCCAGTACGTCCCCGAGATCGCCGAACACCCCGACTACGACGCCGTTCTGGAAGCGATCCGGGGGATCGTCGGCTGAGTGATCACCCCTCCCGGGGAGCGCTCAGGCTCCGGGAGCGATCATGAGGGAAAGGCCCCGCCGGCGGGTCTCTCCCCATCCCACCTGTCATAGCTCACGATCTCATCCAGTCTCAGCCGCCCGCGCGGGGTCTCGGCCGCGGCCGGGCAGCCGAGGGTGAGCAGCTCCACGATCTCGATCCCGTCCGGGATCCCCAGGATCCGGCGCACCCGATCGGCGTCGAAGGAACCGATCCAGCAGGTACCCAACCCGAGCTCATGGGCGGCCAGGGTCATGTGATCGATCGAGATCGCCACGTCGATCGGATAGGCGGGCTGGCCGCACCGCATGACGCGGTGGTCGGTCTCGGCACAGCAGGCGATGACGACCGGTGCTTCGCCGACAAAACGCTGCCGGTTGGCCGCCACCATCAGATCGTGCCTGGTTTCGGGATCGCGCACCACCACGTAACGCCACTCCTGCCGGTTGTTGGCCGAGGGCGCCAGCCGTCCCGCTTCGAGAACCGCCAGCAGTGTCTCCTCCGGTACGGGATCGGGGCGGTAGGAGCGGATGCTCCGGCGGTTCCTGATGGCTTCCATGACGGTCATCGTCTGCCTCCCGTTTCCAGAACGACCAGCAGCGGCCGGTGATCCGAGGCCACCTCCTCGTCCAGGACCCGTACCTCCACCACCCGCCAGGTCCCCCCACGCGTCAGCACGTAGTCGAGACGACGCGCCGGCTCCAGGCTCGGGAAGGTGGGTTCGGGCCGCCCGGTCGAGGTGTCCTGCCAGTACCGGGCGAGCATGAGCATAGGTTCGCTCTCCGGTACGGCATTGAGATCACCGGCCAGGAGCTGCGGGAGCGGATCGTAGCCGGCGGCCAGAGTATTGATCTGTTCGGCCTGGGCGATGCGATCGGTCGAATCGCTGGTGTGGTCGAGGTGGGTACCGATGAAGACTACCCGGGGACCGGCGGGGCCGGCCCGGACCGTGACGGCCAGGGCGGCCCGCGGCTCGTGTGCGGGCCCCGCCGGGAGCGGGTGGGTGACAACCCGGACGACGCTGAGCCGGGTCAGGATCGCCTCACCGTAGCCCCCGCCCTGGTAGGGCATCGCTTCGCCGAAGAAGGCGCGCATCCCGGTCAGACGGCCGAGTTCGGCCGCCTGATCCAGGCCGCTCGAGCGTTCGGTGGCCCGGTCCACTTCCTGCAGGGCTACCAGGTCGGGATCGGCCGCAGTGATGACCCGGGCCAGCCGCTCCAGGTCGAAGACACCGTCGGCGCCCTCGCCGTGGTGGATGTTGTAGGTGAGCACACGCAGGCAGACGGGCCGGCCGGTCGAGCGCAGGAGAGTGCACGAGGAGACGGCGAGGAGCCCGAGGGCGAGGAACGATCCGAGACACGTGCGTCTGGTGAGGGAACGGATCGGACATCTCATGAACCGAACCGCCGGTCGAGATAGGCATCCAGGAGCTGCAGGAACTGCCCGGCCAGGTCGCGACCCGAGAGGGTGCTGTAGAGCTCGCCCTCGATGAAGACGGGGGCTTTCGGTTCCTCGGCCGTGCCGGGCAGGCTGATGCCGATGTCGGCGTGCCGGCTCTCGCCGGGTCCGTTCACCACGCAGCCCATGACCGCGATGTCGACCGCCTCGACTCCCGGGTAGCGGACGCGCCACACCGGTATCATCTCCCGGACGTGCTCCTCGACCCGGGCGGCCAGGTCGAGGTAAGCGCTGCTCCCGGTGCGCCCGCACCCCGGACAGGAGATGACCTGGGGTTCGAAACGCCGCAGACCGAGGCTCTGCAGGAGCTGGCGGGCGACCCGGACCTCCCGGGTGCGGTCGCCGTCGGGTCCGGGGGTGAGGCTCACCCGGATGGTGTCGCCGATCCCCTCCTGGAGCAGGATCCCCAGTGCGGCGGCCGAGCCGATCACCCCCCGGTCCCCCCCGCCGGCTTCGGTGAGCCCGAGGTGGATCGGATAGCGGCAGGCGGCCGCCAGATCGCGGGTCACGGTGAGGAGTTCGGGGACCGCGGAGACCTTTACCGACACCACGATCCGATCGGACGCGAGCCCCAGCTCCTCGGCCCGCCGGGCCGAGTCGAGCACGCTCGCCAGGAGGGTGTCGCGGACCAGTGCCGGCGCCGGTCGAGGCTTGGCTTCGGCGGCGTTCCGGGCGATCAGCCGGGCCTGCAGATCGGCGTCCAGGCTGCCCCAGTTCGCCCCGATCCGGACCGGCCGGCCGTGTTCGATCGCCAGGCGGATGAGGGTCGAGAAGTTCTCGTCCCGGGCCGCCCCCACCCCGACGTTCCCGGGATTGATCCGGTACTTGGCAAGCGACCGGGCGCAATCGGGATGATCGGCCAGGAGCCGGTGGCCGTTGTAGTGGAAATCGCCGATCAGGGGGACGGTGCAGTCACGGGTTGCGATCTGCTCCACGATCGCCGGTACGGCTGCGGCCGCCTCGGGCGTGTTGACCGTGACGCGCACGAGCTCGGAGCCCGCCCGCACCAGGGCACAGATCTGATCCACGGTGGCCGCCACATCGGCGGTGGGCGTGTTGGTCATCGACTGCACCACGACCGGGGCGTCCCCGCCGAGGGTGATCCCCCCCACCTCCACCGCCCACGATTCTCTGCGCCGCTGCGCGGTCATGATCCGATCAGTCGGCGGCCGCGATCAGGCGTCGCAGAACTAAATCGAGGATGCCGCGGTGCCGGTAGACCTCGGCCTCGAAGGGAGTGTCGATCCGCACCTCGAGGACCGCGGAGCCGGTCTCACCGCCGGAGCGGGTCCATTCCAGGGTGATCTCACCGGCCGGTGCCAGGTTCTCCTCGAGGCCCCGGATGGTGAATTCCTCGGTGCCGTCGAGCCCGAGGCTCTCATGCGATTCACCCTCCTTGAACTGCAGCGGCAGCACGCCCATGCCCACCAGGTTGGAGCGGTGGATCCGCTCGAACGAGCGGGCTGCGACCGCCCGCACCC
>CAYSYY010000018.1:0-18083 GCA_964435265.1 uncultured Gemmatimonadota bacterium | reverse complement strand
ACCCAGCCCTGCTTCGTCGCACCGGGCGGTCAGGTCCAGGAATTCCTCCCGGCTTCCCGAGCGGCACTGATGCTGGATGCCGGCATCGACGGAATCCAGGGAGAATCCGAAGGTGATCCGTCCCCGGGCGGCCTGCTTGATCTCCGCGATCAGACCCGGTTCCAGGAGGGATCCGTTGGTGTTGATGAACACGTGGAGTCCGCGTCCGGCGGCGTGGGCCGTCAGCTCGAGGGCGTCGGTGCGCAGCAGGAACTCCCCCCCGGAGAAGGCGATCGAGCCGGTAGGGCAGATCTTCACGACCTCGTCGATCACGAGGGTCCTGGCTTCGTCGGTGGAGAGGGGGGGAGGAGCCGGGGTGTCGAGACGGGTCATGCACGCGGGACAGTCTTCATTGCACTCCCGGGTGGTCTCGAAATAGCACAGGAAGAAGCGCATCAGATTATCCCCATCCCACCCGGCGTTGATCGAAGATGTCAGAATGATATGTACGCTCGCGGATCATAGTGATCGGATTCTACCCTTTCATTCCTGGTCGGTGAAGCAGATACCGGCGGGCATCCGCCATGCGCCGGTCCTTCCGGGTTTCGACCCGGCCGGTTCAGTCCCGGTCGGAGTCCTCCGACGGACGCGGTCTTCTGGTGAGCAGGCGGTCGCGGCCCGAGCGCAGGGCCACGGCGGCGATCTCCGGATTGCCTAGCTTGCCGCGGGCCCGGGCCATGGCCAGCTGCTTGCGCATCTCGGTGCCGGGCACCTCGGGCTGCTCGGTTTCCGGCTTTCGTTCCAGGCGGATCGCCCCGGTCGGGCAGCGGGTTGCGCAGTTGCCGCAGCCGATGCAGCGGATGAGGTCCAACGCTACGGCCTCGGCGCCATCGGGCAGAGCCAGGGCGTCCATCGGGCAGCGGTCCACGCACACCCCGCAGGCGGTGCACAGCTCGGGCTCGAGGGCGGCCCGGAAGGCCGAAGCGGCCAGGGCGCCGGGTTCGGGGTGCCGCTGCATGAATTTCAGTATCTGGCAGCAGCACGAGCAGCAGACGCAGATGTTGCCGGCCGCCTGGGCGTTACCCGGCTGCAGGACCAGGGCCTGCTCCTCGGCCATCCGGAGGATCGCGAGAGCCTCCTCGATCTCGATGTACCGTCCCAACCCGTTCTCGACGTAGTAATCGGCGCCGGTGTTGAAGACCAGGCAGGTCTCCTCGGGGTGGTCGCAGCCCTCTCCGATCATCCGGTGCTCGCGGCGGCAGATGCAGGGGGCCACGGCGATACGTTTCTTCTCGTGCAGGATGGCGACGGCGTCCTCGTAGGGCAGCACGCCGTGTTCGACCTCGATCTCACGGCTCACCGGGATGGTGCGCAGCTGGGGGGCGCGGCGCCAGATATCGGGATCGATGAGGGTTTCGAGGTATTCGTTCATATCCCGGATCAATTCCAGATCCAGGTCGTTGACGTGGAATTCCCAGATGCCGATGACGTACTGCAGGGCCATGTATTGGGGTTCACCGTGCCGGTAGAGGCGGTAGATGAGCCCCTTGCGGGACATCTCCAGCAGCCGCCGGGCGGCGATCTCGGGTTCGAGCCCGGCCCGGCGGGCGATGACGTGGGCCGGTTCGGGCATGACGGTGAGGTGCAGGGCGAGTTCGGCTTCCACGGGTGAGAAGAGCCGTCTGAGGAGTCGCAGCTCCACCCCGCTCTCGGTAGGGGGGAAGCCGCCCGGCAGGTCGTCGAGATGCCGGGCCAGGCGGTGGTAGAGCTCGTCGTTCGTGTCGTTGCCGGTCATGGTCGGGCTCCGCTGAAACGAGTGCCGTTCCGGCCGGGCGCCGCGATACTCCCGGTGCCGCCAGCGGTCGCGTGACGGGACATGGGTCTCAGAAGGCGCCCCACTTCTGTTTGCCGGGGAGGTACCAGGAGGGGCAGATGAAACGCAGGGCATGGGCGAAGCGGCGCGCCCGGGCAATCCGCTCCTCGGTCTCTCCCCGCATCCGCTCCAGATCGTCGTCGAAGACCTCGTCGTAGTAGTCGTCGGCGGCTTTCTCCCGCTCGGCATCGGTGTCGTACTGGTCCCGGATCAGTGCCAGTTCGCCGGGATCGAGCCAGATCCCGGCACAGGCGGGACATTCGTTCACCTCGACCTGACGGAGGGGGCTGAAGTAGTGCTGCAGCATTACGATCCCCTCGCACCTCGGGCACTCCATCCGTCCCGAGCGGTCCACCTCGACCGCCGGATCCCGTGCGATCTCGAGCAGCGTCTCGCCGCTCTTCTCGCGGGGATTGTCGAACTTGCGCAGCTCGAGCTGATCGAACCACAGGCCGCCGCATCCGCCCGCGCAGGCGTCGACGACGATCTCATCGATCTCGATGGGAGTGAGCTCGTTCCCGCAGGCCGGGCATTTCATGGCTGCCTCCTTATCAGGCGCCGCAAGTACACCATTCCGTGATCTCAGATCTCGGTGATTTCAGATCTCGGCCGTCTTCAGGATACGGCCTACCGCCCCCGCGAGCCGTTCCCAGGTTTCGGCCTCGGCAGCGAGCCTTTTGCGACCGGCATTGGTCAGATGGTAGAACTTGGCGCGACGGTTCTTCTCCGAAGTACCCCACCGGGCGTTGATCAGGCCCTGTTGTTCCAGCCGGTGCAGGGCCGGGTAGAGGGATCCCTGCGTGATCTGCAGCACATCGCGCGAGATCTGCCGGATTCGCTGCGAGATGCCCCAGCCGTGCATCGGCTCCAGCGCCACGGTCTTGAGGATGAGCAGGTCGAGAGTACCCTGCAGCAGATCTGTCTTCACCATTCCCATCGTTCTTCTCCCAGATATCCGATCATAATCCTGTCAGTTGTTATGGCACGATCGGCTCCGGGTCCAGCGTCACTCCCGGTACCGGCATTCGTCACGTCTGCCGACACCAGGGGGCCGATGCCGGTTTACCGGTGAGCAGTCTACTCATCCCGGTCGAGGGCTGCAAACGCCGGGGCGGTTCCCGGCACCATGAAGAGCTGAGTGAAGTAGAGACCCGCGGCGTCATCGACCGCCACCCCGATGCCGGTGCGGGTGAATCCGGCTTCGAGGATGTTGGCCCGGTGCCCGGGCGAATCCCACCAGTCCTGGACCGCCTTGAGGACGGGATCGGGGGCGTTGCGGTTGTACTCGATGTTCTCGGCGATGCGGGCGAATCCTATCCCGGCCGCGGTCGTGCGGTCGGCGGGATCGACCCCGTCGGGGGAGACGTGATTGAAATATGAGCGGCGGGCCATGTCAGCGCTGTGGGCGCGGGCCACGACGGCCAGCTCGTCGTCCCAGCGCAGCCGCCGCAGTCCGTTGCGGCGACGCACCCGGTTGATCTCGTCGAAGACGCGCTGCTCGACCCTCTCCAGATCGGTCGGGGCGGTCACGTCCTCGAGCAGGATCGCCACCAGGGTCGCGTAGCCGTCGGCGTCGGCCACCAGTCCCAGCCCGACGGCGGTGAGGCCGGGCTCGAGGGTGAGGGCCTCGGTCGTCCAGGTGTTGAGGAATGGCACCACGGGATCACCGCGGTACTGACGGAGATCGATGTGTTCGGCCGCCCGGCGGTAGAGACCGGCCCCGGCCTGTTCCAGCGCGGCCGACATCAACCCGGGATCGGAGACGACGGGGGCGTCGGAAGAGCGGTCTGCGATGGCCCGGGCCCTCAGCAGGGCCGCCGAGTCGAGCACGGCCCGCCGGGTGAGCGGACCGAGGCCGGCCCGCCGGCGTACCTGCTGCAGCTGTTCGAGGAGGGGGGCGAGCGGATCGGCGGGATCCTGACGGCCGTCGGATCCGATCGAGGCGGTCGCGAGCAGGGGTACGCTCAGCAGCAGGGCGGCGGTGATCCGGGGTGATCGCATCTGCGGTCCTTCCTCGAGGCTGGGAGTAACGGGCCCGGCGCAGATACTGCATCGACTTCCGGCGTCTGCCAACATCCATTTCCCGCCCCGCGGGCTCCGGAACGGTAATATCGCGCCGGTGGGAAGGATCGCCACCGCACCGCCCGGTCAGGTGTCGCACCGGAGACGTTCCTTGTGCTCCATGGGCATCCGGCTGCTGGCAGAAGGATCTTGGGATTTCCTGGAACGAACGCTGACGACAGTCCTGCCGGACAGCGGGAAGGAAAGCGCGGGTGCGGCGTCCGCGCCCTCGCGCGCCTTCGCCGAGATATGGATCGTGGTCCCCTCGCCGGGGCTGGCCCGGCAACTGCAGCGCGTTCTCGCCGCCTCGACCGGTGCCGCCCACGGGATCCGGATCGAGACGTTTCCCGCGCTGATCCGCCGGATCCTGCTCCTCGGCCGGTCCGATCCGGCCCCGGTTCTGGACCGGCTCGCCCGCGATCTGCTGCTCCACCGTGTCATCATCGCCCAGCTTCCGGCGCTCGAGCGGATCCTCGGGTCCGAAACCCTGCGCACGCCGGCCTTCGAAGCGGCGGCCATCAAGACCCTCTGCGACCTGCGCGAGGCCGGGATAGCCCCCGATGAGGTGACGGCGCTGGCCCGTCGGCGACGGGGGCGGGCCGGAGCCCGGTTGGAGGCGGTCGCCCGACTGCATGCCGCCGCCGGGGAGGCCTTCGACCGCCTGTACGTACCAGATCCGGACGCCGCCCTGAGGCGGGCGGCGGAGTCGGTTCGGGAATGGACCGGGAGTGAGACCGACGCGGCCGCCTGTGACCGGTTCATCGTCTACGGCTTCTACGATCTCACCGGCAGCCAGGCGGAACTGGTCGAAGCGCTGAGCACCGCTCTCCCGACAACCCTCTGCGTGCCATCCTATCCCGAGACCGAGGCCTACGCCGGGGATCTGCTCGGCGCCTGGCGCGAAAGCGCTCAGCGTCGCACCGCCGGACCGCCCGGGGCGGAAACGGAAAAGCGGGAACTGCTCCCGCTCTCCGCCCTGTGGCGCCTGCTCGGATCGGGCGGAGAAGCCGCTCCGGCGAGTGTCACGATCGCCTCCCACCCCGGCCGGGGCCGCGAGGTGGATGCGGCCCTGCGGCTGCTGGTCGCGGCCTGGCGGGGCGGACGGCGGCGGGAGGAGACCACCCTGACGGCCTTCTCGCCCGACCTCTACCGCGGGGCGATACGGGAACAGGCCGCCTCGGCGGGATTCGGAGAATCCGCCGGGATGGGAGCGGTACCCGCCGCGTTCCTATCCGGGCTCGCCCGGACCGCCGGCGACGATACGGGGAACGAAGAACTCCTCCTGCTGCTGCGGACAGCCGCCCTCATCACCGGTCGATGGCCGCTGCCGCCGGTGGGATCGCGCCTGCTCGGGTACTGGCGTTCGGCCGGTTCCCTGCCCGAATGGGCCGGGCGGTTCCGCGACCGGGCGGAACGGCTGGAGCCGAACACGCCGGAACAGGCCCGGGCCCTGGGAGCCACGGCCGATCTGATCGACGAGCTCATTCCGCTGACCCACGCTCTGACGGGCTCCCTCGACCCGTCGGTACTGATCCGGGCGGTCGAGGAGGTCATCGCTCCGCGCCTGGTCCCCGGGCACGCCGAGGGACTGCTCGCAGTTCTGGAGAGCCTGCGGGGAACCGTTGCGCTGGGGCAGGAGTTCGGACCGGGCGACCTGTCGTGGGTCCTGGGCCGGCTGGTGAGCGATGACGGATCGGCGGCCGTACCCCTGCCGCATGTCATGGACCTGCGGGGATGCCGCCACCCGCTCGTTGTCGCCCTCGGTCTGGCGGAGGGAGCGGTCCCGGCCCGACCCGGTCCCGACCCGCTCCTGCTGGAAGAGGACCGACTTGAACTATCCGGTCCCCGGCCGTGGCTGCTCCCCACCCCCCGGCGGCGCCTGCTCGAGGAGAAGCTGCTCTTCCGCCTGCTGCTCGAGAGCGGTCACCACGTCGTCCTTTTCTATCCCCGCCTCGACGAAGAGGGGCGGGGGCGGCGGATGAGCCCGTACCTGCGCGACCTGCTCCGCGAGCGAGGAGACAACGGGATCGGGAGCGAAGGGTGCGAGCGGCTCGCCGCCCGGGACAGCCGCACGCTGGGGCATCTCCGGCTGCGCCCGGGCGAACCTGTTCTGGGGCCGACCGATCGCGATCTGGCGGCAGTCGGGGAGGTGCTCTCATCCGAACCCGAGGAGCACGGCGGCGACCTGCCCGCGCTCTGGAGCGCCCCGACCTTCGCCGCCGGCTGGCGGGCCGAGATGGGACGGTGGAGCGGCGGGCCGGGACCGTGGTCGGGTTTCATCCTGGCCGCTGACGCGCGCCGGTACGTCCGGAAACGGCTCGGGCTGGAGGCCGGTGGGCGCGTGTCGGTCTCGCTGCTGCAGGAGTATGCCGCCTGCCCCTGGAAGACCCTGGCCGTCCGGGTGCTGGGCATTGAAGAACCGGAAGACGATCCCTTCGGTCTGCTCGACCCCGCCGAACTGGGCAGCGTCCTGCATGCCGCCCTGCACGGTTATGTCTCCGCCGCTCAAAAGGCGGGACGCTGGCCGCCAGGTCCTGGGCAGGACCGTGTCGACGGGGCGGATATGCGGGAGATCGTGCGGAAACAGATCCGGCGGGCCTACCGGCGCCGGGGCGTCACCGCCCCTGCTTTCGAACGGGCGGACCTGCGGCGGGCCGGACTGCGCCTGCAGGCCTGGCTGGGCTGGGAGTCGCGCCGGCCGTCGGATGCCGGGACGGCGGCCGGAGCCGACGTGAAAGGCGCTGCAGCCGGAGCCGGAAGCGATCCCCCCGGTCTGGATGCGGCGGCGGCGAACGGCTGGAATGTATACGCCCTCGAGGAAGCCTTCACCTTCGACCTGATGCTGCGCAACCGCACCCTGACGCTGCGCGGACGGTGGGACCGGGTCGACCGTGCACCCGACGGCCGGCTGCGCATCCTCGACTACAAGACCGGCGGCGAGAGACCGCCGGCAGAGGGGGATCTGAACGGAGGGCTGCAGCTGCAGATGCCGCTCTACCTCATCGCCGCCGAAGAGATCTACGGTGAGCTGGGACCGCTGGCCGGCGGCGCCTTCGTTCATCTCGATCCCCGCGCTCCCCGGCGGGATCCGAAAATCGTTCCCTGGCCGGCCGGACTCATCGGCCCGGGCCGGGGGCGGATCGCGGATATGATCGACGATCTCCTGGCCTCGATCGAGCAGGGCGTCTTCCTGCGCCTGCCGCACGAGCACGGCAGCGACAGCCGGACCGGACTCTGCACCGGGTGTCCCACGCCGTCGATCTGCCGGGCCTGGCGGATAGAGGAATCGGCCCGTCACCTCCGCAGCGATCTGCTGTACCCCCTTAACCGGGTGCGCCGGATCGGGGGCATCGGAGCACAGCCGCCGCAGGAGGAGGCATGAACCGCCCGCCGGCACCCCGCGAGCCCCGCGACCGGGCGGTCCGGGATCGGCTCAGGCGCGAACTGGACACCGGTTTCGCGGTCGGGGCCGGGGCCGGTTCGGGGAAGACCCGCGTGCTGGTGGAGCGCATCGTGGGGCTGGTGGACGCCGGTGTCGAACTCGACCGGATCGTCGCCATCACCTTCACCGAGAAGGCGGCGGCCGAACTGCGGGATCGGGTCCGGCGCGGACTGGAGGGGCCGACGGAAGAGGGCGGGGGGGAGGTCGCCGAGCGCCGCCGCCGGGCCCGCGAGATCGTGGATCTCGCTCCGCTGACCACCATCCACGGCTACTGCCGCTCCCTGCTGGCCGGCCGGCCGATCGAAGCCGGGGTGAGTCCAGGATTCAGGACGCTCGACGCGCTGGAGGCCGACCTGCTCCTCGAAGCCGTGGGGCGGGAGTACCTGGGGCGGCTGCAGGAGAGCGATGACTCGCGACTGGAGGGGATCCTCCTGGCCGGCGGCCGTCCCGCCGATCTGCGCGAACTGGTGATGGCGCTGCGCCGCTTCCCCGATCTGGAGCCGGCCCCGCCCGCCGAGCCGGCTGAGGATGCCCGGGCGGTGCTGACCGATCTGATCGAGACCGCCCGCGCCATCGTAGCGTACGCCGAAGCGGTGCCGGCGACCGACACGCTCCTGGCTCAGGCCCGGGCGGTGGCAGAAACCGTCGGGGCCGGGGGGAACGGGGGGGACGACCATGACATCGTCCTGTGGCTCGAGGGGCTGGCCATCCACAAGAACGCCGGGGCCAGGAAAAGGTGGTCGGCCGATCCGGAAGCCTTCACCGCCCTGAAAGAACGGTGGCGGGAACTGAGCGGACGGCGCGACGGGGTCCTGGCCGCCTGGCGGGACCGGCGTTTCACCCACCTGCTGGGATACGCCCGGGAGGTGCTGGCGGAGTACCGGCGGCGCAAGGACGAGCAGGGCGCACTCGACTTCGACGACCTGCTCCTGAAGACGCGCGACCTGCTCCGGCACCCGGCCGCAGCCCGAAGCATCCGGCGCGGGATCGACCGCGTCCTGGTCGACGAGTTCCAGGACACCGATCCCGTCCAGGTCGAGATCATCCTGAATCTGGTGCGGTCGCCCGGCAGCCTCTTCATCGTCGGCGATGCCAACCAGAGCATCTACCGCTTCCGACGCGCCGATCTCGACGTCTTCGACCGGGCCCGTGAACAGATCGTGACCACCGGCGAAGAGGCCCGTCTCGAAGTCTGCTTCCGTTCCAGCCCCGGACTGGTGGCGGCGGCCAACCGGATCTTCTCCGACCTGCTGCCCCCGGAGGCATATGCCGATCTCCTGCCGCACCGGACCCGCGATCCGGCCGGGGCGCCGGTGGCCCTGCTCGATCTGGATCCGATCCTGGCCGGGCTGCAGGACGACGACGACCGCGCTCCGTCAGCCGACATCGTTCGCCGGGCCGAGGCCCGGGCGCTGGCGGGCTGGATCGCGGCGATGCGCGAACGGCCCGGTACGATCATCGATCCCGACACCGAACAGGCGCGCCCGCTGCGGTACGGCGACGTCACCGTGCTCGTTCGCACCTACACCGGAGTGCCGGTCATTGAGCGTGAGTTCGACGCCTGCGGTCTGCCGTACCGCACGGCGGGCGGAAGAGCTTTCTTCCAGCGGATCGAAATCGCCCAGACCCTGCCGGTGCTGCGGGCGATCGCCGATCCCGGTGACGCCGCGGCCGTGGTGGCCGCCCTGCGCTCACCCTGTTTCGGTGTCAGCGACGAGGACCTCGTGCGCCATGCCGCCTCCGGTCGCGGTTTCTCCTATCTGCCCTGGCCGCAGGAGGATCCGGATACGGAGACACCGGATGATCTCACCCGGGCTTTCGTCATCCTCGCCGAGCTGCACCGGGCGGCCGTGCTGCTGCCTCCGTCGGCGCTGGTGCGGCGCCTCTTCGACGCCACCCGGGTCATCCCGCTGCAGGCCCTAAAACCCGACGGCGATCGTCGCATGGCGAATCTGCTCAAGCTCCTCGATCTCGCTCTGGCCTGGGAGGAGGCGGCGGCCGGGATCACCGCGGCCGCCGGTCCCCCGGGACTGATGGGATTTGTGACCTGGCTCGAGGAGCAGAGGCAGGCTGCGGCCGAGGAGGAATCAACCCTGGCGGTGGAAGGGGAGGACGCGGTCGTCATCATGACGATCCATGCCGCCAAAGGGCTGGAGTTCCCGGTCGTGGCGATCCTGGACCGGATGTACACGCCGACCTTCCGCGATCGGGCCATCCCCGACCGCGGGCGCGGTGTCGTTTATCTGGCCACCTCCGGACTGCAGCCGGTCGGATGGCCGGAGCGGGTCGAAGAGGAAAAGCAGCATCAGGCGGACGAAGCGCGGCGCCTGCTCTACGTAGCTTTCACCCGGGCCCGCGATCACGTGGTGCTCTGCTCTTCACGCTCCGGATCGGTGAACGAGAAGGCCTTCCTTGCCCCGCTCGAGACCGCCCTGCGCAGCGCTGCCGATGCCGCCGGCGACGGTAACGACGCCGCCGATGATGCCGATGCCGCCGGCCGGACCGATGTCGCCGTCGGGAACGGCACCGGGGACGCCCTTGTGCAGTGGGGGGAATCCATTCCGCTCCCGCTCCGGGATGAACCACCGCACCGCCTGCCGCGCTCTTTCAGCGAACCCGCGGCCGCAGAGATCGCGGCCGCGGCCCGACGGCGCGACCGGGCGCTCGAGGAGTGGGGGAGCGTCGTAGCGCGGGCGCACCGGCCGCTCATGCTGCGGGCCTCCCGGCTTAACGGCTTCGGGATCCGCTATCCCGAGCTTACCGCCGAGGATGCGGATGAGGGACTGTCCGAGGCCTCCCCGCCCGATCTGCGCCGGATCTGGTACGCCCGGCTCCGGGGTACCCGGGTACACGAGGCGATGGAACTCGTGGCCGGTTTCGGATACCCGGCCGATGAGGCCTGCCGGGCGGTGAGCGGACCGGGCGATCCCGAAGAGCTGCAGCCGGAACTGAGCACCCTGGTCGACACCGGCGTCGGTCTGCTCCGGACGGTTCGGGCGGAGGGCTGGCAGGTCGCCGGTACCGAGTGGCCGCTGCTGCTGCATGCCCCCGCTTCGGTCCTGCCCGAGAGTGTGGATGGCGACATCGAGGTCCTGACCGGAACGGCCGACCTGGTGCTGGAGCACCCCGACGGAACCCTCCTGGTCGTCGACTACAAGACCGGAGCCGCTCCCGCGGACGTGCTCATCGCGCACTACCGCGCCCAGATCACGGCCTACGCGGCTCTGCTCGGGCGGGCTTCGGGTCGGGCGGCCGGCGCCGAGATCTGGGCGCTGTCGACCGGAGAACGCATCCCCGTGACCTGGTAAGGCGGTTCCCGCCGCTCCCGGAGCAGATCCCGGGAACGGCGGCTTAACTTTTCCTCATGAAAAATCGTTTTCCCTGCAGGCAACGTGAAACTTTCAGTACCCGTCATGAGTAGTGTGAGGTATACAACACCTGGTCCCGACAGCATCTGATCCACCGGTACGTGGACGTGAGCGTCGTCGGCGGTCGGCCGATCGACAGGAGGGCGAAGTGGAGATCAACACGGGTGCGCCAGTCGTGGTGCACAAGGAGATCCTGATCAAGGCCACACCGGCCGCGGTGTGGAAGGTCCACACCAACATCACAGCGTGGAAACACTGGCAGCCAGATGTATCCGAATCCAAGCTCCAGGGCGCGCTTGCGGTCGGTGCTGTCTTCAACTGGAAGTCACGCGGTTCGAAGATCACCTCCACGATCGAGGAACTCGAGCCCGAGCAGCGCATCGTGTGGACGGGCAAGGTCGGCGGTGCCCACGCGATCCACGTCTGGACCCTCGAAGCCAACGGCGTCGGTACCATCCTCAAAACCGAGGAATCCCTCGAAGGCTTCGTGGTCGGTCTCATGAAGGGGGGTGTGCGGAAGAAGCTCGAGAACACCCTCGAAGGCTGGCTGATCGACCTCAAGACCGAGGTCGAGATGGAGTCGAACGGGAAACATCACGGCTGAGGACCAGGCGGTTCCCTCTGATTTAAATACGTGTCACCGGAACAGGGCTCCGCGAAGCAGGACCTCCCCTGATCCGTTTTCATGGCCGGGATTCATCCAGCCTTTGACCACCCCCCGGTATGGCCACGGGTACAATCCGAAGCGTTCCTGTATCCGCGTCATCAGGCTGTCGGGCCAGGATACTTCGCCCCGCACCGCACCATTCGCATGAACCTTTCCGTGTCCCCGCGAACGAGCCGAGCCCGGTGATGGATTTCGAGCAGCCGGCGGCTGCGCAGATAAGGAAGAGGCAGAGGGCGGGGGTGAAGAAACCGGATATCTCTTTGCACAGACGCATCGTAATTACCTGACAGGACAGGTTCCCTGAGGTGGCGCTCCGCTCATGGGGAACGGTGCCCGCACCTGCAGGGAACGACGTGAGCGTCCCGGGACGGTGTTTACACTCCCCGGGGCGGGTGGGGGCTCTTTTCCAACGCTTTCGACGGGGATTGCTGGTACACTGGGAGCGTTTCTTCGACCGGCTCCCGGGCCGGCGGTTCCCAGAGCCGGGGGGAGAACACCGATGTGCGGGATCTTCGGACAGATCGCCCTGAACGACACCGAGCCCGATCCGACCATCCTGGAACGGGCGCTCTCACGTCTCGAGCACCGCGGACCGGACGATACCGGCACGTTGCGCGACGGCCCCCTCGCCATGGGTGCGCGGCGGCTGGCCGTGATCGACCGCACCGGCGGGCACCAGCCGCTCTCGAACGAGGACGGCACGATCTGGGTCGCCTTCAACGGCGAGATCTACAACCACGCCGACCTGCGCTACGTACTCGAGGAACGGGGGCACACCTTCCGGACCCGGTGCGACACCGAGGTCCTGGTGCACCTCTACGAAAGCGATCCCGAGTGGTTCCTCGACCGGCTGAACGGCATGTTCGCCCTGGCCCTGTGGGATGCGAAGCGCCGGCGCCTGGTACTGGCCCGCGACCGGGCCGGGATGAAACCGCTCTTCACCGCCGAGTGGGGGGGCAGCCTCTACTTCGCCTCGGAGATCAAGGCGATCCTGGAGGTGCCCGGTTTCCCGCGCGAGTGGGACTACGAAGCGGTCGACGCATACTTCTCCTTCTACTACTCGAACGCTCCGGCCACCCTCTACCGGCACATCCGCCGGGTCATGCCGGGTGAGTGCGTGGTAGTCGAGCAGGGGCGGATCAAGCACCGGCGCTGGTGGAACCTGCGCTACGAGATCGACCGGACACTGCGCCGGGACGACCTGTTCCCCGCCTTCCACTCGCTGCTCGAGGATGCCGTGAAGCGGCACCTGCAGAGCGAGGTGCCGATGGGGGTGTTCCTCTCGGGGGGGCTGGACTCGGCCGGTCTGGTGGCGGTGATGGCCCGCCAGATGGATCGGGTGCGCACCTACACGGTGGGCTACGAGGAGGCCTCGTACAGCGAGCTCGGAGTGGCCCGGCAGGTGAGCGAGCGGTTCGGGACCGAACACCACGAGTACATGCTCACGCCCGAGGTGGTGCGCGAGAACCTGGCTGCAGTCGTCGGGCAGCTCGACGAGCCGCACGGCGACTGGACCTGCCTGGCCCACTCCCATCTCTCGCAGGTCTCGCACGACGACGGGGTGACGGTTGTCTTCGCCGGGGCCGGAGGGGACGAGCTATTCGGCGGCTACCCGACCTATTTCGCCGCCCGGCTGGCCCGGATTTACCGGCTGGTGCCGGCGGTGCTGCGCCGGGGTTTCATCGAACGACTGGTGCGCCGGCTCCCCACCTCGTATGCGCGCATGTCGTTCGACTTCAAGGCCCGCTCCTTCGTGGCCGGGGCGTCGCTGGAGCCGGAACGGGCCCACCTGCGCTTCAAGGAGATCTTCAGCGACGAGCAGCGCCGCGCCCTCTTCACCCCCGATCTGCGCGCCGCCGTCGGCGCCGCCGATCCCTTCGACGTCTTTGCCCGTCACCTCGAGCTGATCGAGGAGCCGGCACTCATCAACCGCCTCATGTATCTCGATTTCAAGACCTTCCTGCCCGACTGCACGCTCTATCCGATCGACATAGTGACCTCGGCCCACTCCCAGGAATGCCGGGCGCCTCTGCTGGATATCGAACTGATCGACTTCGCCGCCCGGGTACCGTGGAAATGGAAGCTCCACGGCTCCACCACCAAATACCTCGTGCGCCAGGCGATGCAGGAGATCCTGCCCCGGGCGTGCGTGCGGATGCCGAAAAAGGGCTTCCTGCTCCCCGCCGGGCCGTGGCTGCGTGAACCCCTGTACGACTTCGCGCGTCAGATCATCGGGGACACCGCCCGTTCCGGCCACCTCCTGGAGCGGGCCGAGATGGAACGTCTGCTGGCCGAGCACCGCGAGGGCCGGGCGGATCACACCCGCCGGCTGACCTGCCTGCTCTCCTTTCTGCTCTGGGCCGATTGATGGAAGGGGAGGTTGGAAGTACATTGGAGGCCATGAGCGAACAACCGGTCAGCGTCATACTCCCCGCCTACAACGAGGAGGCCACCATCGCGGGCGATCTGGCCGCGATCAGGACCGCCTTGACCGAAGCGGGGATCACCTTCGAACTCATCGTCGTGGACGACGGCTCGACCGACGGCACGCCCGCGGTCGCAGCCGGCTTGCCCGACGTGCGGCTGATCCGGCACGAGTTCAACCGCGGGGTCGGAGCGGCCCGCATGACCGGCATCCGCGCGGCCGCGCATGAGTGGATCGTTACGACCGACGCCGACGGCACCTACCCCAACCACGAGATACCGCGCCTGGTACGTCTGCTCGCCGCCAACGACATGGTGATCGGCTCGCGCACCGGGGCGAGCGTGGCCCGCTCACCGCTCCGGGCGCCGATCAAATGGGCGATCCGGATGCTCGCCTCCTACCTGGCCCAGACCAGGATCCCCGACCTCAACTCCGGTCTGCGCGCCTTCCGGAGAACCGAAGCCCTGAAGTTCTTCTACCTGCTCCCCGAATCACACTCGTGGGAGAGCACGATCACCCTGGCTTTCCTGACCAACCGGCGGCGGGTCGCCTTCGTTGATGTGGACTACTACCGGCGCAAGGGGGGGCGGTCCTCGTTCCATCCGCTCATCGACACCAACAACTACATCCAGCTCGTGGTCCGGACGATCATGTACTTCCGGCCGTTGCGGATCTTCCTGCCCCTGAGCTTCATCGTCTTCGCCGCCGGCGCGATCAAGACCGTCAGCGACTGGTTCACCTTCCACAACATCGGCGGTGCCGACGTCATCATCATGGTCTTCGCCATCATGATCGCGATCGCCGGACTGCTCGCCGATCTGATGGTCGTCCTGCACCGCAAACAGGACGCCCCTGAAGATATCCACCCCTCGGCGTGATCCGGGACGAGGGCTGCAACACGGGAAGAAGGGTATGAGCGCCGCCGGCTACCGATCACGATCCGCCGCCTTCACCCCGCCGCTGCTGCCCGCGCTCATCGCCGGGTTCGCAGGTGTCCTCATCTTCATCCTGCAGCTCGATCCCTGGGCCAACTGGAGGGACGGAGCCGAGTTCATCGGAGTAGCGAGCTGTTTCGGGATCGCCCACCCGACCGGCTATCCGCTCTACGCGCTGGCCGGCCGGCTGGCGGTGGTTCTGCTGGGCTGGCTGACCTCGCCGGTCACGGCCGCGAACCTGCTCTCGGCCCTCGGAGCGGGGGCGACCTGCGCGGTCATGACCACCATCTCGCTGCGGCTCTTCGTGCTTCTGCGCCTGGGCCCGGTGCCCCGCGTGATCAGGATCACCGCGGCGCTGCTCCCCCCGGCCATGCTCGTCGGCATGGGGGTATTCGTCGAGCAGTCAATCGTGGCCGAGGTCTACACCCTGAACACCCTGCTCGCCGCCCTGCTCATCCTCTGCGGCCTGATCTGCGTGCAGCAGGCCGAACACCCCCGCCCGCTGGCCGAAGGTGACGCGGAGATCCGCAGCGGCTGGTGGGGGGAGCAGCCGGGAGGGTGGCGCTTCCCGCTTCTGATGGCCTACCTGGCCGGCCTGGCGCTCGGCAACCACCTGACGATCCTCCTATACTACCCGGCTCTGGCGCTGATGCTCCTCTGGGCCCTCTATCCCGAGAACCGGTCCCGGATCTACGACGGCGAATCCAACAGCCGGCGGGATCCCGTCTCGATCGTAATGCCTCTGCTCATCGTCGCGGTCCTGGGTGCCACCCTCTATCTGCTGCTGCCCCTGCGCGCCGGGCTGCGGCCGCCCTTCAACTGGGGGGACGCCTCGAACCTGCGTGGATTCCTGAGGCTGGTTACGGCCGCCGAGATCCGGGCGCGGCCTGGGACCTACTACCCGATCACGCCGTTCAACATCTGGGGCCGGATCGCCGCCGACACCGGCTGGATCGTCCTCATCCTGTCGCTGCTGGGCTGGGTCGTGGCGGGGCTGAGGCGCCCGCGGCTGGGCCTGATCTCGCTCGCCTGGTTCATTTTCCCGCTCCTCTTCCTGGTCTTCGGACTCGACATCATCGACGATGCGCTGCTGCCCTTCCACCTCTGGACCGCCCTCGGAACGGCCCTGCTCGGGGTGCTAACGGCGGAACGGCTGGTGGCGGCCTGGGGACCGGTCCGGGGCCGGAACCTCGTTCTGACAGCGTTCACGATTTTTGCCGTCTTCGGTCCGGGCTGGCGGATCGTCGGCCGCTGGGGATCATATACCCAGCCTGAAGAGGGCGGGCCGGAGACCTATGCCCGCGCGGTCATTGCATCGGTCGCCGGAGAACCTCAACCGGCCGGGCCGGTCGAGGGCTGGGTCTTCTGCGAGGATAACGCCACTGCCTTCATGCTCTGGGATTTCGAACGACGGCGCGAGGAGTGTCCCGATCTGCACGGCATCTATCTGCTCCTGGCCCGCGAGCAGTGGTACCAGGATGAACTGCGCCGGACGGCGCCCGGCCTGACCGTGCCCCCCCTCGATCGTTCCTATGAGCGGATGCCGCACGGGGCGGCGGCCCGGGAGCTGATCGCTGCCAATACCGGCGCCGGGCGGCCGCTCTTCCTCAGTCCGATCCAGCTGCCCCCCGGGGAGATCTACGGGGTGCTCGTGCCTCAGGGCCTGCTCTTCCGCCTCGAGGCACCCGGCTATATACCCGACGAGCAGGATCTGCGCCGGCACGTCGAGATCCTGAGCGCCTGGGCTCCGGCCTTCCAGCGCGAGGAACTGCCGCGGCTCGATCCCCAGAGCATCGATCACTGGAGCTGGAGGCACCTGCGCACGGGCGAAGCCTGGCTGCGCCTGGGGATGCTCCCGGCGGCTGAGGCCGAGTACAGGGCGGCGGTCCGGATCGCACCGGAGCGGATCGAGCCGTGGATGGAACTCGCCGTTTTCTACACCGTGGTCGGCGATCCGGCCGGAGCCGAGGCGGCCCTGCGCGAGGCGATCGCGCTGGAGCCGCGCAACGAAGAAGTGCGCGTGCGGCTGGCCCGGGCGCTCTCGCTCCAGGGGGCTTATGCCGAGGCCGACAGCCTGCTTCCGCGGGGCCGGCTGCGAACCGTTGCCCGGCCGGAGTACCTGAAGGTGCGGGCCGGGATCCGTCTGGGGCAGGGTGATGCCGCGTCGGCTCAGTCCGATCTCGAGGAAGCGGCCCGGATCGCTCCCGACAACGGTGAGATCTGGAACGACCTGGGCGTCGTCTACCTGCAGCGGGGGAGGTGGGAGGAAGCGGGCACGTCGTTCGATCGGGCCGTGCAGCTGAGCCCGGGGCTGAGCGAGGCGTGGGTGAACCTGGGCATGATCGCGACTCAGGATTCCAGGTGGGAGGAGGCCGCGGAATACCTCAGCCGGGCCATCGAAGCCGGCGTCAACAATCCCGAGGTCGGTCACACCCTGGGGATCGTCCGCTACAACGACGGCGACTACACCGGCGCCGAAGAGGCTCTGCGCGCCAACCTGAACGCCTGGCCGGGGCATGCCGATACCTACCTGGCCCTCGGTTACCTGTACGAGCAGCTGGGCCGAACCCGGGATGCGATCGCGATCTACAACGCCGGCCGGGCGGCGATCCCCGGCGACGGCCGGTTCGCCCAGCGCCTGCGCCGCCTGCAGCCGCCGCAACAACCGTCACCGCCGCCACCGGCCTGAGCGAGCGGTCGCCACCACCATCGTCCTATCGCTGTTGTCTCCGCTTCCGCCGGGGTGAATACTCTCTGCTGACCTCACGCCACATCGACGATGGAGGATTGCCCGTGTCGATTCGCCGTCAGCTGAAAACATGGCCGGTTCCAGTCCTGTGTACCCTTGCCGTGACTACCCTGACGCCGGGTGGAGTCAGTGCCCAGTCGGCCCCGGTTCTGCGGTGCGGACACGACACCGCGGAGCTGCTGTTCACCGAGGGGCTCGCGGTGGGACTCATCGGTTCCTATGGACGCTCGGCGATCTTCACCGACCGGTTGGCCTGGCAGCTCGCGACCGGGGAGTTCCAGGAGCCGGAGGCGGGACTCTCGATCGGTGCCGACGCCCGCGGCCGGGAGCTGGCGTGGGAGCAGGCCGGGATCGGTGAGGACGGCTGGATCAGGCATCGGAGCCTGCGGGGGGGCTATCTCTGGGTGGTCGTGGAATCCGATGCAGACCGCACCATGGTCCTGGATGCCTCGGGGCACTACGTGGTGTACGTCAACGGCGAGCCCCGCGGCGGCGAGAAGTACGGCTACGACTGGGTCCGCCATCCGGTGCGGCTCGAGCGGGGACGCAACACCTTCCTCTTCCGGGCCGAACGCGGCGGTATC
>CAYSYY010000017.1:6821-18623 GCA_964435265.1 uncultured Gemmatimonadota bacterium | reverse complement strand
TATGGCCCCCTTCGACGCCTGGTATCCCGGGTATATCGATTACCTGCCCATGCTGCAGAACACCGCCGCCTTCTGGACCGAGACCGCGCTCTTCAGGTATGCAACCCCCCATTTCTATACGGTTTCTGACCTGCCCGCCGGCGCCCGCGACCTGAGGCCGGAATCACTCTATCCGAGCCCCTGGCCGGGAGGCTGGTGGCGGCTCCGGGACGCGGTCGAATACATGGTGACCGTTTCCACTGCGGTCCTCGACTTCGCCGCCAAGTACCGGTTCGACCTGCTCTACAACCGCTACCAGGCCGGCCGGGACGCGATCCGGAAATACTCGGAAAATCCGCCCTATGCCTGGATCATCCCGCAGGAACAGTGGGATCCGGTGGCCCCGGTGGAACTGCTGCGACGCCTGGCCTTCAACGGCATCAGGGTCTCGCGCCTGAACAGGACGGTGACGTACGGAGGCCGGGAGTATCCGGCGGGCACCTGGGTGATCCCGATGGACCAGGAATATGCCGAACTGGCCCGCACCCTCCTGGAGGTTCAGGTCTATCCCGATCTGAGGGAGTACCCCGGCGGACCGCCAAAGCAGCCATACGATGTCTCGGGCTGGACCCTGCCCCTTCAGTTCGGAGTGAGGGTGATCGAAGCGGTCGAACCCCTCCCTGAAACCTTCCGGGCCGCCCTGGTACCGGTGGCGGGTGAGGCGGGAGACTGGCATGCAACCGTTTCCGGGAGCGCTTCCGCGGAGCGTGATTTCGCTTCCTTCGACAGCGTTCCCGGTCTCGGATTCGATTCCGACCCGACCGCGGCCGGGATCATGCCTCCCGCGGGCCGCCTGACCGGCTCCAGGCCGGCGCTCTCGATCGACGCGGCCCAGAACAATACCTATCGCGCCGTCAACCGGGCCTGGCGCGAGGGAGGAACCGTCAGGTTCAGCGCCGGGAATGCGGACGGGAGCGGCCCCGGGTCACAGGGGCGATTCGTGATCACGGGTCTCGATCGGGAGGAAACCGCCGGATTGGTGGAGACGCTGGCCCTGCGAGCCGTTCGCTCTGAAGAAACCGGCACCGCTCTGGCCCGACCCCGGATCGGTCTCTACCGCCCCTGGTCGGCCAGCATGGATGAAGGATGGACCAGGTGGCTGCTCGAACAGTACGACTTCGACTTCAGCAGTATCAGGAACGCCGACTTCACCGCCGGTCCGCTCCGGGATCGCTGTGACGTCATCATCTTCGCGGATTACGGCGCCCGCACGATAGTGGAGGGAATCAGTGCCGGATCGATCCCGGCCCGCTATGCCGGAGGCATCGGGCAGAGCGGGGTGCGGGCTCTCGAGACCTTCGTGAGCGAAGGGGGAACCCTGGTATGCCTGAACGGAAGCTGCGGCTTCGCGATCGACGCCCTCGATCTCCCGGTCAGGGATGTGACGACCGGCTTCGGACGCGGTGAATTCTCTGCCAGCGGTTCGATCCTGGAAGTGAGGATCGATCCACTCCACCCCGTGATGGCAGGCATGCCCGCCCGGACCGGCATCATGTTCAGCCGGAGTCCGGTGTTCACCACGACCGAGGGATTCGAAGGCGCCCCCCTGGCCGCCTACCAGGATTCAGGCTCCCCCCTTCTGTCCGGCTACCTGATGGGTGGGGAGCTGATCAACGGGTATGCCGCGGCTCTCGATGTCAGACACGGATCGGGGCACGTCATCCTGATCGGATTCAAACCCCAGTGGCGGGGACAACCCTTCGGGACATTCCGGGTCCTCTTCAACGCCGCCCTCTTCCACGGGCAACATACTGAAAATGCAGATGGCCAGCCGGGGTTCTGGATTGCTCCAGATGACAGTGAGTATTGAAAGGCGTCTGTCAGGGAGTCGGGGTTCAGAGTAACCTCACCGGACAGTTTCCGACCTCCGATCCGGTCCCCGGGACCCGAGAACACGGTACGAAGGAGGGAATCAGATGGCCGGCAGAACCCTTGTCGATCTGCTGGAGACCAGCGCCGAGACCTTCGCCGGGAATATCTATCTGCTCGAGAAGACCGGCGGCGCCTACGAAGGGACGACCTACCGGGAGACGCGTGAAGCGGTCCACCGCTTCGCCGCCGGGCTCCTCACCTTCGGTCTGGAGAAAGGGGACCGGGTCGGGCTGATCGCCGAAGGACGCAACCTGTGGGTGATCGCCGAGATGGGGATCCTCTACTGCGGCGCGATAAACGTTCCCATATCGATCAAGATCAACGAGCTCTCCGAACTCACCTTCCGCCTGGCCCACTCGGCGAGCCGGATGGTCGCGGTCTCGGGCGGTCAGGCACATAAGATCCGGACCATCAGGAACGATCTGCCCGCGCTGGAGCTCATCATCCACCTGGACGAACAGGAGGAATACGGCGCCGACGAGATCTTCGCCGGCGAGCTGATGGAGCGCGGCCGGCGGTGGCTCGAAACGAACCGGGCGGAGTTCGAACGGATCTACCGGGGGGTGGAAGAGGACGATCCGGCCAATATCTGCTACACCTCGGGCACCACCGCCGATCCCAAGGGCATCATCCTGACCCACCGGAACTATACCGCCAACGTGGAGCAGGGAGCGACCGTACTCCAGGTCACCCCCGACTGGTGCTCGCTCATCATCCTGCCCTGGGATCACTCCTTCGGACATACCGTGGGGATCTACATCCTGATGCACTTCGGGGCCAAGCTGGCTTCGGTGCAGACGGGGAAGACTCCCCTGGAGACGCTCAAGAACATCCCGGAGAACATCAGGGAGGTCCGGCCGACCTTCCTGCTGAGTGTGCCCGCCCTGGCCGCCAATTTCCGCAAGAACATCGAGAAGGGTGTGCGGGAGCAGGGACCGGCCGTGGAGAAGCTCTTCCGCTGGGCCATGAAGAACGCCTACGCCCTGAACGGTGATGGGTTAAACCGCGGCCGGGGACTGCGGGCGCTGCGGTATCCGTTGAACTGGCTCTTTGACCGGATCCTGTTCGCGAAGATCCGGGAGCAGTTCGGAGGGCGGCTGCAGATGCTCTTCGGCGGCGGCGCCCTGCTCGATATCGAGATGCAGCGTTTCTTTTACGCCCTGGGGATGCCGATGTACCAGGGGTACGGGCTGACCGAGTCGGCCCCGATCATCTCGTGCAACATGCCGCGCCGGCACAAACTGGGATCCTCGGGGCCCATCCTGGCGGGGATCGACTGCCGGATCTGCGACGAGAACGGGAATGAAGTGCCGGTCGGCGGGAAAGGCGAGATCGTCGCCCGCGGCGAGAACATCATGGCGGGATACTGGCGCAACCCCGAGGCCACCCGCCAGACCCTGCGCGACGGCTGGCTGCACACCGGCGACATCGGCTACTTCGACGCCGACGGCTTCCTCTACGTCCTGGGACGCGAGAAGAGCCTGCTCATCGCCAACGACGGCGAGAAGTACAGCCCCGAGGGCATCGAGGAAGCGCTCATCTCGAACTCTGAGTACATCGACCAGGTGATGCTGCGCAACAACCAGGATCCCTACACGGTGGCCCTGATCGTGCCCAACCGGGATCGGCTGCGGGAGTGGGTGAAGACGAACGGCCAGGATCCCTCGACTTCGGAGGGACAGCGGGCGGTGGTGGCGCTGATCAAGGCCGAGGTCGACGCCTACCGTGAAGGCGGCCGATGGGCCGGGCTCTTCCAGCCGCAGTGGCTCCCGGCCACCTTCGCCCTGCTCGACGAGCCCTTCACCGAGGAGAACGGTCTGCTGAACAGCACCATGAAGATGGTGCGCGGCCGGGTCAGTGAGTATCATGCCGGCCGGCTGGAGCACCTCTTCACCACCGAGGGCAAGGGCATTTTCAACGAACGCAACCTGGCCGTCGCCGCGGGCCTGGCGGGCCAGCGGCACCCGTGATCCGGCCGCCGCGACCCTGGCAGGCCAGCGGCACCCGCAACCCGACCGCCGCGACCCGGCCGCCGCCGCTGATCCGATCGAACGGCGCGGCGCTCCCGCCCGGCGGATTCACCCGGAAGCCGTCGCTGAGCTGATCGGGCGGCGCGGCGGCCGCACCCGATGGGCATCGAAGGACGGGAGGGGCAAGCCATGATCTGCCCGAACTGCGGAACCGCGTACCGTGACGGCTTCATGATCTGTGTGGAGTGTCAGGTACCCCTGGTGACCGACGAGGAGTACCGGCGGCTCAGCGACGCCCGCTCAGCCGAGCTGGAGCGGTTTCGCACCATGAACATGGTCTGCGTCCATAAAGCCCAGGGACAGATGGAGGCCGATCTCATCCGCTCGATGCTCAGCGCCAGCGGTATCGAGAGCTTCACCGCCGGCTGGGCCGCGGCCAGCGTTCATCCCTTCACCATGGACGGCATGGGCGAGGTGCAGATCATGGTCCGCGAAGACGACGCCGGGGAGGCCCGCCGCCTGATCGAGGAACAGGAGTAGATTACTCGGGACCGGCGGATTCCTTATCTGATCCGCGTCAGGCTGATCTCCCCGTCATCGGTCTTCAGGGTCACCGCGGTCGGAACCGCCTCGCCGGGAGCGGTCTCGAAGATCACCCGGACATGACCGGAGTAACCGAGGGTGAAGGAAATGAACTCCGCCGGCGCGACCGGGTACACCGTGACCTCCCGGCCGGGGATGTCGCGGATCAGTCCCACCCCGGCCAGGCGTATCTCCACGAGCTGCCAGGCCAGCTCCACATACCCGGAACCGCGCTCGTAATCGAGCTGCAGGTAGACGTGGATCAGCCCGCCGCTCCGCCGGGCGAGGATCGTGCGCAGACTCCGGAACGCACCGAACTGCTGCCGGCGCATGGCGATCCAGCCGCCTTCGGCGGCTTCGGCCTGCTCCTGAGTCATCCCCTCCCCGTAGGCCTCCTGGAAGCCGCTGAAATCCCCCGCCTGGGCCCGGCGCAGGATATCCTCGCTCAGGTCCTGGAAGTAGTGCCGGTCGACGTCTTCCGCCCCCGGTCCGCCGGCCAGCATCTCCAGCACCGGGCCTTCGGACGCCCGGCACAGCAGCGATCCCTCCTGCGCCCGGACCTCGAGGGTGAGCCCGCCGCCCATCTCGTAGGTGCCTGCGAAGCGAACCAGCTCCGCCGGATCGAGTTCAATGGTTTCGGGCGCCAGGTGAACGGTCAGACCGAACGCGAGGCGGGAGAGATCGCGGGTTACGTAGTCCACCGGAGCCCAGCGGGACTGGTTGCAGGCGGCGAAGATCATGATGCCGCGGTCGGGGAACCACCGGAAGTCGGCCGTGAAGATGCCGTTGCCGCCGTTGTGGGTGATGAGGCGGGTCCCGAGATAGTCGGGTACGATCGACCATCCGTAGCCGTAGTACGAGCCGCCCCCGCCCTCGGCGATCCAGGGGGTGAAGAGCTTCTCCTTCGCTTCGGCCGAGAGGATCGCCTCCCCCTGCAGGGCCCGGTACCAGCGGAACATGTCCCCGACCGTGGCGTGGATCCCGCCGTTGGCGCGCAGGTGCCAGGAGGGGCCGTCGGGGCGCATCGGCCGTCTGATCACGTTCCCCCAGCGTTCGCCGTCCCGGTAGCCGACGGCCAGTTCGTCGTCGGTGTAGGCGGGGAGCAGGCAGCCGGTCCGGGTCATGCCGGCGGGAGTGAAGAGCTGTTCGCGCAGGAAGGTCTCGTAAGGCTGTCCCGAGGCCTTCTCCACAACGATCCCCAGCAGGCTGTAGCCCACGTTGGAGTACTCATACGCCTCCCCCGGTTCAAACAGGAGCTCGCCGGCCAGGGCGCGGCGGGCGAAGGCCGCGGAGTCCAGGTCGATATCGAAATCGTCCCCGATGGCGCCGGGGAACCCGGCCGAGTGGGTCAGCAGGTGATGCAGGGTGATCCCCCGCTTATCCGGGGGCACCTCGTCGAACCACCGGGTGATCGGATCATCGGTCCCGAGCCGCCCCATCATCTCCAGTTTCAGGATGGCGGCGGCGGTGAACTGCTTGGTGATCGAGCCCACCGTGAAGACCGTGGCCGGAGTGACCGGCCGCCCGGTTTCCCGCTCGGCCCGGCCGTATCCCTTCTCGAGCACGATCTCACCGTCGGCGGCTACCACCACCGCGCCCGAGAACCCCAACCCCGCCAGGCCGGTCAGGTAGGTGTCGAGCAGGGGGCCCGGATCCCCCCCCACCATCCCGGTCCCGGCAGCCTGGCCGACCGCAGCCGGCCGGGAGCAGACCGCCGCGAGCAGCAGGGCGAGGCCGGTACAGGCGGACAGCCTGGCCAGCCCGGCCGGTCTCAGGGCGATCGGGGACCGACAGGTCATGATCAGCCTCCTCATTCCCGATGGATCCGCCTCGTTTCCTACAGCTCCACCTCGACGCCGATGCCGGCTTCGCGGGCGCGATCGAAGACCAGCCGTGCGGTGGCGGCATCCTGGATGGCCAGGCCGTTGGACTTGAACAGCGTGATCTGCTCCTCCGAGGTGCGCCCCGGTTTCATCCCCGCCACGATCTCGCCCAGTTCGGCATGGATGTGGTCGGGGGTGATGGCGCCCTCGGAGATGGGGATCATCACATCCCCCGCCTCGTTCAGGCAGGCCTCGCGCGAATCGGCGATCAGGAGCGAGCGCCGGACGATGGCGGTGTCGAGCTCGCGGGCGCCGGGGGAGTGGCTGCCGATGCCGTTGATGTGGGTGCCGGGCTTCACCCGGGCGCCGTCGAAGATAGGCTCGGCCGAGGAGGTGGCGGCGCAGATGATGTCGGCCTCGAGCATGACGGCCGTATCCTCGGCGATCCGGACCGGCAGGCCGAGCTTCTCCGACATCTCGATCACGAAGGTCTCGGCGGCTTCGGGGATGATGTCCATGACATAGGCCAGCTCGATCTCGCGTGCTTCGCAGACCGCCCAGAGCTGCATCTTCGCCTGTACCCCCGCTCCGAAGATGGCCGCCGTCTGCGGTCCCCCCTCGCGGGCCAGGTACTTCGTCGCCAGACCGCTCACCGCTCCGGTGCGCACCGCCGTCAGGTAACCGCCGTCCATGATGCCGACCACGGCACCGGTTTCGGCATCCTGCAGCAGGACCGTACCGAGCACCGTCGGCAGGTCGTGCCGGGCGGGGTTGTCCTTGTAGACCGTCACCACCTTACAGGCCAGGGCGTTCATCTCCTGCAGGTAGGCGGGCATGTAGAGGCTGAGCCCCGCGGGCGGTTTGATCGCGGTGCGCAGGGGCAGGACGGCGGTGCCGGTCGCCATCTCGGCAAACGCGGCCTCCAGCGCCGCGATGCAGTCCTTCATCTGGAGCACCCGGGCGACGTCGTTCCGGTTGAGCAGCAGCGGCATCTCGTACCTCCTCCTGGTGCGGTCCCGGCGATCCGTTCACGACCGTCCGGGACGTCTCATCCCGCAGTCTTCCGCCATGACGGCAGACCAGTGTCATGTCATGTGACACGTGTCGTACCGAGAGTGATGCTGCGCCCGCCAGGACAGACGCGGCGACGACGCCGTAGTGGTGGCTACGGCGAGGAGGCGCAACGCCGCCGGGCGGGATGCAGCACCGCTCGAATATGACAGGTGTTGCGTGACAGGGCACCAGTATCATGACATACCGGACGGGCGGAATTGAAGGCCTATCTCGCGGTCTGTTGAGAGGAGACCATTCCCTTTGAACCATCGCGGGTTCGGTACTACTCTCACGGCCGGCCCGATTTACCCGACGGTTTCATCCACACCCGTTCTCCCGTACGGAGGTTCGCCATGAAGAGGTTCGCGCTCGCCCTCGCCGGTATCATCCTGCTCGCCGGGAGCGCCGCAGGACAGGGGGATCGGCTCATCGGAGGCCGCTTCCCCGCGCTGAGTCCCGACGGTTCGCAGATCGCCTTCTCCTACATGGGCGATATCTGGGTGGTGGCGAGTGAGGGCGGCACCGCGAACCGGATCACCAACCACGTGGCCTACGAGCGGGAACCGGTCTGGTCCCCCGACGGTTCGATGATCGCCTTCACCTCGAACCGGACCGGGAATGACGACGTCTTCGTCGTACCGGCGGCCGGGGGCGAGCCGCGCCGGCTCACCTTCCACTCCGGGAGCGATCTGGCCACCGATTTCTCCCCCGACGGCCGCTGGATCTACTTCACCTCGGGGCGCACCTCCAGCCTGGGGATCTACCGCATCAGCGTCGCGGGCGGTAACGCCCGTCCGGTGATGGCCTTCTTCCAGGACCGGCTCTACGACGCCCGCATCAGCCCCGACGGCCGTACCCTCCTCTTCGCCCGCGGCATGGAGAACGGCTCCCGGTGGCGGAGCGGCTACCGGGGCGCCAACAGCTCGAAGCTCTGGTCGCGCTCTCTCGACGGCGGCGACGCCCGCCTGATCGTCACCCACGAGAGCAACGCCTTCTGGCCCGCCTGGAGCCCCGACGGCCGACGGGTGTACTTCACCTCCGACCGCGAGAACGCCACCTTCAACCTCTGGTCGGCCGCCGCCGACGGCTCCGACGCCCGGCCGGTGACCCGATTCCGGCAGGGGGACGTGCGCTGGCTGCGGGTGGCCCGCGAAGCGCCGCGGGCGGTATGCGAGCGCGACTTCGGGATCTGGCTGATCGAGCTCGAGACCGGACGTGCCCGGGCGGTGCCGATCGACACCCCGAACGAGCCGAAGGAGAACCGGACTCTGATCGTGGAGAACGACCCGGTCTCGGAGTATGCGGTCTCTCCGGATTCAAAGAAGATCGCCGCGGTGGTGCGCGGGGAGATCTTCGTGCTCTCGGTCGAGGGGGGGTACGCGCGCAACCTCACCAACACCCCCTGGCGGGAGCGCGATGTTTTCTGGGACCGCGAGAGCCGGCGCGTCTTCTACGTTTCCGATCCCGAGGCGGTCCCCGACCTGTTTGCCGTGAACGCCCTGGGGGACGCCGAGCCGGTGCGGCTCACCCGGACGCCCGAGGACGTCCTCAATCCCGTCCTCTCCCCCGACGGCGAGTGGATCGCCTACCACAACGGCCCCCGCCAGCTCCGCCTGGTCCGACCCGACGGCGGCGATGACCGCCTGCTGGCCGAGGACTTCTTCGGCGGCCGTTTCGGGGCCGGCTTCGCCTGGTCACCCGACAGCCGGTACGTGGCGTACGTGGCCCGGATCTCCACCGACCAGGACATCTACGCGGTCGAGGTGGCGACGGGGGAGAAGACCCGCCTCACCAACACCGCCTATGATGAAACGAGTCCGGTCTGGTCCCCCGACGGCCGCAGCCTCTTCTTCTCATCCAACCGCTACGGCCACAGCTTCCCCGAGTTCACCGGCAAGTGGGATATCTACCGCCTGCACCTGACCCCGCCGCCGCCCACCTTTGACGAAGACGAGTTCGAAGCGCTCTTCCGCGAACCTGACAGCGAAAGAGCGATGGATGAACCGGTCGAGCGCCGGGGCGGCGGTTCCGGCACCGCCGCCGGGACCGATGAGGTCACGGTCACGCTCGAGCTCGAGAACATCGACCGGCAGACCGAACAGGTGGCCAACACCCTGGGGAGCGAACGCGAACCCCTTATCTCACCGAAGGATTCCGACACCGTCTACTTCCTCTCCAACCTGACCGGCCGCAGCCAGCTCTGGAAGGTGACCCGGGAGGACGATCGCTGGGGCCGCTATGAGGAATTCGCCCCCTCGGTCAGCTCGCCGGGCAACCTGCAGTTCGATCCCACGGGGCGCTGGCTCTTCTACACCAGCGGCGGCCGCCTCGGCCGGATCGACATGAACACGGGCCGCGGTTCCGGCATCTCCTTCTCGACCCGTATCGAGGTGGACAAGACCGACGATTACCGGCAGATGCTCGCCGAACTCGCCTATGTGCTGGAGTACTACTATTACGATCCCGGGCACCATACGGCGGACTGGCGGAGGGTGTATGAGGAGTACCTGCCGGTTCTCGAACAGGTGCGCGAGGACACCGATTTCTACGAGTACGCCAACGAGATGATCGGCCGCCTGAACTCCTCCCACACCGGTATCAGGCCCCCCTCCGGCGGGTTCCGGGGCGAGTCGAGCGCCCATCTCGGGGCGCGGCTCGCGGTCGGAGAGCGCCGCATCACGATCGAGCACATCTTCCGGGACGGGCCGCTGTGGGCCCACCGCGACCGGGTGGCTCCGGGGGACGAACTCCTCGCCATCGACGGGGAGGAGGTCTCGGTCGACCGCAACATCTGGCCGCTCCTGAACGGGAAGCTGGGGCGACGCGTGACCCTCACCATCCGCAGCGCCACGGCCGACAGTGAGGTCGTCATCCCGATCGAGCCGATCTCCGGCGGAGCCGAATCCGGGCTCATGCAGGAGGAGTGGATCGAGAGCTGCCGGGAGCGGGTGCGTGAGGCCACCGGCGACCGGTCCGCCTATATCTACATGTCCGCGATGGGAAGCGGCGATCTCAATCGTTTCCTCCTCGAACTCGAGCGCGACGGCGTGCCGCGCGAGGGGCTCATCCTCGACCTGCGCTGGAACATGGGCGGGAACGTGCACGACCGGGTGCTGGAGGCGCTCTGCCGGCCGGTCTACGCCCGCTGGCGGGTCCGCGGCATGCCCGAGGCGCCGCAGTCCACCTTCGGTTTCGCCGACCGGCCGGTGGTGCTTATCACCAACGAGATCACCCTTAGCGACGGCGAGATGACCGCCAACGGATTCAAGGCCCTGAAGCGGGGCACCATCGTCGGGAACACCACCTACGGCTGGCTGATCTTCACCACCAGCCACCGGCTGCTCAACGGAGGGTCCTTCCGTCTGCCCTTCGAAGGATGCTATACCCTGGAGGGGGAGGATCTGGAAACGATCGGCGGGGTCGCCCCGGATATCCTCGTCATCAACGACCTGAACCACGAGCTCAACGGTATCGATCCACAGCTCGACGAGGCCATCCGGGTCCTGAAGGAGATGATCGGACGTTGAAGGACGTCGACACCGGATACCGCGACACCCTGATCGCGCAGTTCCTGCAGACCGGCGCGATCGAAACCGAGCAGAAGATGGCCCGGCTGCGAGTCGGCATCGGCGTGCTGGCCATCGCCATCAGCCCCTACCTGGTCACCATGAAGCTGCTCGAACCCGTCATGGATTCCCTGCTCTATCTCGGTTTCATCCTCGCCTATCTCATCTACGCCCTGACCTACTACATGTGGGCACCCTATCGTCGCTTCAGCCTGGTTCTCGCCGCCCGCGTCTCGACCGTCATCGACTTCGCCGCCGTCACCGTCGTGCTGGTGAACAGCGGCGGGCTCGACAGTCCCTTCTGGGCGCTCTGGGCCACCGTCGCGCTGACCTACGTCATCCGGTTCCACTTCGGCACCCGGGAAGGGATCGTGACGGCCCTGCTCTTCCTCGGCACGGTGGAACTCTGCCGGCTGGTCATCCCGACCACCGGAGAGAACATCCCCGTCGTCCTGGTCGGAGTCGGTTTCTCGCTCATCGTCCTGATCGCCGGCGGACTGCTGCTGGTACATAGCGAGCGGGAGGCGGTCCGGCGGGCCCTGACCGTCGAGAACGAAGCGATCCACCGGATCGTGAACACCGTTCAACACGCGGTGAACAATCCCCTGGCCATCGTCAGCGGCAACCTGCAGCTCCTGAAACGCCGTCAGACCGGCGAGAAGGAACAGGAGTGGATCGGAGCCGCCGAAGAAGCCCTCACCAGTATCGGGGATGCGCTGGGACAGCTCCGGGAACTCGAGGATCAGCGGCTCACGGTGGGGCGGGGACCGTTGCGACAGTACTCCCTGGACCGGTGGTACGACCTGCCGGCCGGATCCGGTGAGGACTCCGGCGGGGGCGAGGAAGAAACATAACCGCTGCGCCCGGACGGAATGGTGCCGTTAACGGAATGGTGCC
>CAYSYY010000017.1:4160-6721 GCA_964435265.1 uncultured Gemmatimonadota bacterium | reverse complement strand
TAACGGAATGGTGCCAATAGCGGAATGTTACCGTTAACAGAATGTTGCCGTTAGAGGTCAGCGCAGGAAGGGCGCGAAGAGCGATACCCGCCCCTCTCCGGCGACCGCCGCGATCCCGAAGACCAGCTCGTCGATGTCCAGGTGCGGCAGCACGACTTCGTGGTAGATAGAGCCGCGCCGCTCGACCGCCTCGGGAATCCCGACCCATTCGTAGCGCGACCAGCGGGGCTCGGTCGTGGTGCGGATCGCCACCAGGTACCCGGTGATGCCTTCGCCCCCGGCCGGCTGGAATGAGAGCGCGGCATCGTAGCCCCCGCCCCTGCCCAGGCGCATCGGCCGCGGCGCGGTCGGGCTCAGGGCCAGGGTGGCGGCGGCGGCCGCTACGATGCGGGCGTTGCGCATCAGGTAATCCATGTCGACGTTCGCGAAGGTATCGTCGTAGGAATGCTGCCGGCTGTAGTCCTCGTTCGCCTCGACCACGCGTACCGCCGCATACCCCACCCGGTTGAAGGCGGTATGATCGCCGCCGCGGCCGAAACGGTCGTGGCGGAAGACCAGATCCACATCCTGCCCGGGCACGTACCGCTCCCCGACCATCTCCACGTAACGGGCGATCTGGCGGCTGGGGGAGTCCATCGGATCCTCGCTGAAGACCCGTACCGTGGTGGGCCGGCTGGGCGCTCCCCCACCCCGCCTGCTGCTCCCGATCATGTCCATGTTCAGCAAGGCCTCGATCTGCAGGCCCTGCTCCTGCGCCCGCTGAGCGAAGAGCGAGGATCCCACCAGGCCGTTCTCCTCGGCCACCACGGCCATGAAGATGAACGTCTTCGGGAACTCGTACTGCGAGAACACCCGGGCGCACTCCATCGCGGTCGCCACCCCGCTGATGTCGTCGTTCACCCCCGGGGCCGGGCGGTCGGGATCGCGGCGGTCGAAGGTATCGCCCTCGCGCACTTCGTCGAGGTTGATCGAGTCGTAATGGCCGGTGAGGATGATGTGCTGCCCCGCCAGCTCGGGATCGGTCCCGGGCAGTACCGCCACCACGTTCCGCAGCACCGTCCCGACTTCGAGCCGGCCGGGGGAGTCCGCATCCACGAGGTGAGTATCGAAACGGACCTGCAGCCGGGGGGAGTAGCTGCGGTACTCGTTGAGCAGCCAGCGGCGGGCCGCGCCCACGCCCCGCTCGTCGCTCACCGTATCGGACTGGGTGTGACGGGTTCCGAACGACTCCATCGTCCTCAGGATGTGCGCGATGTTCTCCGGGTTCATCTCCGAGAGGATCTTCTCCACCAGCGGATCGGTCCCCCCGAGGGGATCGCTCTGCTGTCCGGCCCGGGACGCGCCGGTGCGCCCGGCGCCCAGCAGCAGGAGCAGGGTGAGCGGCAGGGGGAGGGCGAGCAGGAGCGCAGCGGCCCGACGACGGGGCGGGCGGATACTTTTCACGATTACCTCCGCGTGCTGAACCGGTAGATGGTCGTCTGGGTGTAGGTCTGTCCCGGCTCCAGGATGACCGTCGGGAAGGCCGGCTCATTCGGCGAGTCCGGGTAGTGCTGCGCCTCGAGACAGAATCCCTGGTGCTTGTTGTATACCACTCCCCCGGAGCCCGTCAGCGTGCCGTCGAGGAAATTGCCGGTGTAGAACTGCATCCCCGGTTCGGTCGTGGATACTTCCATGACCCGCCCGCTCGCCGGATCGTGTACGGTGGCGGCCAGGAAAGGACCGGTCATCGGATCGGGCAGGTTGAGGATCCAGCAGTGGTCGTAGCCGCCGGCGAAGTGGTCGCCCACGATCTCGCCGATCCGCTCCCCGATCGTATGAGGGGTGCGGAAGTCCATGCAGGTACCGGCCACGCTCCTGATCTCGCCGGTGGGGATGAGCCCGTCGTCGGTCGGCAGGAAAGCGTCGGCGCTCAGGACCACCTCATGCCCCAGGATGTCGCCGGCGGCCGGGCCGGCCAGGTTGAAATAGCTGTGGTGGGTCAGGTTGACGGGGGTCGGGGCATCGGTCTCGGCCCGGTAGTCGATCCGGAGTTCGTTCTGGTCGGTCAGGGTGTAGACGACCACGACCGAGAGGTTCCCGGGATAGCCCTCATCGCCGTCGGGGCTCAGGTATTCCAGGTGCAGCGCCTCGCCGTCTGCGGTCGTCAGCGTTCGGGCTTTCCAGACGACCTTGTCGAATCCCTTGATGCCGCCGTGCAGGTGGTTGGGTCCGTTGTTGCGGGCCAGGAGGTACTCGCGGCCGCCGAGCCGGAAGCGCCCGTTCGCAATCCGGTTCCCGTACCGTCCGATCAGTGCGCCGAAGTAGGGGTGGCCGTCGAGGTACTCCTCTAGGGTGTCGAATCCCAGCACCACGTTCCCGGAGATCCCGTCGCGGTCGGGCACCTCGAGCGAGACGAGGATACCGCCGTAGTTGGTGATCCGGGCCCGCATGCCGCCGGCGTTCTCGAGGGTGTAGAGGTAGACCCCGAAGGGCTCCTGTTCGATCATGCTCTCCTCTCCCGCTCCACCGCACCCGGTTGCGAGTGCGAGGAGGACCAGAGTGAGGAACGGCGGTGCGATGTA
>CAYSYY010000017.1:0-4150 GCA_964435265.1 uncultured Gemmatimonadota bacterium | reverse complement strand
AACGCTGCGGTCGACCGGGCCGAGCCTCGCCCGATCCTGTCGTCTCCCCTCCCGGCTGTCATACGCGGCTCTCTTTCCTGCCGCTCCTGCCGCTCGCCGCCATACGGCTGCGGGGAAACGGGAATGCGGGACGCCCCCCCTGCGGTCGGTGCGGCGCGGCCTCGGCGGGGCTCCTCAGGTGGGCATGATCTCCGCCGACCATCGAGTCAGGTCGGCCATGATCTCCTCCCGCTCTCCGGGTGCGAGGACAGCCACCTCGAGGGCGGTCGTCGTCCAGCGCACCAGGTCGTCGGGGCGGGCGTTGAGTTCCACGACCATCCGCCCCAGCTCCAGGGTCAGGTTCGGACCGAACCAGAGAGCATCATCGGAGTTGATCGTGACCCGGACTCCCGCCTGCTCGAACCGGCGGGTCGGGTGCTCGGGGTAGGTCGGGATGTTGCGCAGGCGTTCGTTGGAGGTGGGGCAGCACTCCAGCACGGTTCCCCGCTCGGCCAGCAGGGCGAGAACTTCCGGGGCGTGCTCGGCCGACAGCCCGTGCCCGATCTGGGTCGCACCGATCTCGACCGCCTCGCGTACGTACTCCGCGGGAGCGAATTCACCGGCGTGGATCTTGAGCTTCTTCCCCGCCTCCCGCACCGGCGCGAAGGCCTCCTCGAAGAGGGAGGGCGGCCAGCCCGGTTCGGTGCCGTGCAGGTCGAAGCCGGCGATGACCGGCTCCCCGACCAGCCGTGCGACCCACCCCGCCGCCTCCTCCGCCCCCTCTTCCCGGTTCAGGCCGGCGATGTAACGCAGGTGTAGACCCCGGGCCCGGGCCCGCTCGATCTCGGCGGCGAAGAGCTCGATGATCTCCTCCACCGGCGTCTCGATCCGGTTGAACCAGGTCGGGCAGGCGTTCACCTCGGCGTAGCGGATGTTCTGCGCGATGAGCACATCGGTCACATCCCGCGTCATCTCGGTGAAACCCTCGGGCGAGGTGAGCCAGGGCGTGAGGTAGTCGCGGAAGAGGCTCCGGAACTGTTCGAAATCCTGGAAGCGGAAATCGTCCTCGAGCCACCAGGGGATCTCGGGGAGCGGGGTTCCGGTATGACGCTCGTAGGCCCGGCGCAGCGTGGAGAGACGGGCCGAACCCTCCAGATGGAGGTGCAGCTCGGCTTTCGGCATCGACCTGATGTTCACGGCGGCCGCGGTTTCCTTTCAGGGCGGGTGCACCAGCAGGGTAGAGCAAACCGGATGAACAGGAAAAGTACATTATCAGCCCTTCGGCGGGGAGGATGGCTTTGTCACCGGCGTCCGGTCCCCTATTATTATCCCCTGTCACGGCAGGAAAGGAGCGCACCGGGCGCCGATGGATCTCTCGCTTTACCTCGTCACCGACCGGCCTCTCTCGCGGGGCCGCAGCCTCGAGGAGATCGTCCGCGCGGCCGTGCGCGGCGGGGTCACAACCGTCCAGCTGCGCGAGAAGGACACTCCCACCGCCGGTTTCTACGAACTGGGCCGGGCGGTCCGCAAGATCACCCGCGCCGCCGGGGTGACCTTCATCGTCAACGACCGGCTCGATATCGCCCTGGCCTGTGACGCCGACGGAGTGCACGTGGGGCAGGACGACATGCCGGTTGCGGCGGCCCGCCGACTGCTCGGACCCGGCCGCATCCTGGGCGTGACCGCGGCCGACGCCGACCGGGCCCGGGCGGCGGTTGACGCAGGCGCCGACTACATCGGTTGCAACGCGGTCTGGGCCACCCCGACCAAGACCGACACGGGGCCTCCGCTCGGGCTCGACGGACTGCGGTCCCTGGTGGCCGGGGTCGACATCCCGGTGGTGGCGATCGGCGGGATCAAGACCTCCAACGCCCGGGAGGTGCTGGCCACGGGAGTGGCCGGGATCGCCGTGGTCTCGGCCATCTGCAGCGCCGACGATCCCGCGGCGGCGGCCCGGGAACTGAGAGAGCTCGTGGACAGATATCGCCCCGGGGGATGACCGGGGACGGGACGGGGCCCGGCTCCATGACCGGGGACGGGACGGGGCCCGGCTCCATGACCGGCGGCAGCCACCCGATCGGAACGTGAAGGAGGAAGGGGAGACATGCAGGCAGATGAACTCAGGACCCGCGCCGGCGCCGCCCTGGCACTGATCCGCGAGCGCCGGCCGCTCGTGCACCAGATCACGAACTTCGTGGTCATGAACGACACCGCCAATGTCACCCTGCACGTGGGTGCCTCACCGGTGATGGCCCATGCCTGCGAGGAGGTGGCCGACATGGTCGCCCTGGCCGGGGCATTGGTGCTCAATCCCGGCACTCTCGAACCCGACTGGGTCGAGGCGATGCTCATCGCCGGCCGCCGGGCCGGCGAGCTCGGCATCCCGATCGTGCTCGATCCGGTCGGGGCCGGCGCCACCCCCTTCCGAACCGAATCGAACCTGCGTTTCATCGCCGAACTCGACCTGACCGTCGTGCGCGGCAACGCCGGTGAGATCGGCGCCCTCTCCGGCGCCGGTGGAGAGGTCGTGGGAGTGGACAGCGTGGCCGGAGTCGACGATCCGGCCGCGGTGGCGGCCGCCGCCGCCCGCACCTGGGGCTGTACCGTGGCCATCACGGGCGAGCGCGACTACGTCTCCGACGGCGAGCGACGGGTGGCGGTGGACAACGGGCACCGCTGGCTCACTACCCTGACCGGCACCGGCTGCAGCGCCACTACCGTGATCGGAGCCTTCGCCGCGGTCGAGGACGATCCTCTGGCGGCTGCCGTCGCGGGGCTCGCCTGCTTCGGACTGGCGGCCGAGAAAGCGGCCGGAGAAGCGGCCGGCCCGGCTTCGTTCAAGGTCAACCTCTACGACACCCTCTACAACCTGACCCCCGCCGAGCTGGAAGCGGGGGCGAAGATCGTCATGCTCGACTGAGCTGCACCCCGGCCGGGCTGCCCTCCCGGCCGGGCTGCTCCCCCGGCCGGGCCATTGCCCCGGCGAGACGGCCTCCTGCCCGGCTGCCTGCCGTGCGGATCGTTCCCCGACCGGGCCGCGCTCCCGGCCGGATCATGAAGGGAGAACCTGCCGATGAAAACGGCCACTGTGCGGCGCACCGACGCGGCTGTTCTGCTGACGGCTCTCGTCCTCATCCCGGTTCAGGCCGCGGCTCAGGCCCTGCGCACGCCGCTCGCCCAGGAGGTTCTGGATCTGCTCACCGATGAGATCTCCGGACAGATGATCTTCAACAACGAGGTCCTGCTCGCGGGCGCTCCCTGGATCAGGAACGAGAGCGAGTTCTCCGATACCTTCTGGGAGTCGGAACAGATCGTGGCGCTGGCTCAGGGGTACGGGGTCGAAACGATCGAGCTGGTGCGGCAGTCGAGCGAGCGCACCTTCACCTATCCCTTCGAGGCCGAGTTCTGGGTCGAGGAGCCGCAGCGGCGGCTCGTCGCCCGCCTGGGCGCCGATGCCGCGCTCGTGGCCGGCGGTTCCGTCACGGCCGAGGTCGCCGGGGAGCTCATCTACATCCCGCCGCTCGGGCGCGATGAGACCGCCGCGCTGCTGGCCGGCGAGGCCGGGACCGAATGGGCCGGGAAGATCGCCCTGATGTGGTCGCACGCCCGCGGCCAGCTCGCCGAGGCGCTCGACAAGGCCGGGGTGCAGGCGGTGATCTCGTTCTCCTCGCGCGACCGCTATCTCGATCCCGGCCAGGTGGTCTACTCCAGCGGCTCCTACGGCCGGGAGAACCTCAAGCTCGGCTTCACGATCTCGTGGCGCCAGTGGTCGGAGCTTCTCGAGGACGTCGAAGCGGGCCGGCGCCCGATGGTGCGCTGCTCGGCCCGGGTGGAACAGTTCCCCGACAAGTTCGAGACCGTACACGCCTGGATCCCCGGCACCGAACCGGAAGCGCCCGGGGTGATCTTCACCGCCCACCTCTTCGAGGGCTACACCAAGCGCGGGGCCAACGACAACATGAGCGGCTGCGTCATCCAGCTCGAGATCCTGCGCGCCCTGACCGGCCTGATCGCCGCCGGGGAGCTGCCGGCGCCGCACCGTACCATCCACTTCCTCTGGCCCAACGAGATCTCGGGCACCTACCGCATCATTGAAACCCGTCCCGAGCTGGTGGACGCCTGGAGCATCAACATCAACATGGACATGGTCGGCGAGGCCCTGAGGCTGAAC
>CAYSYY010000016.1:0-18964 GCA_964435265.1 uncultured Gemmatimonadota bacterium | reverse complement strand
CAGGCCAAGTTGAAAGAGAACCTGGGAGTATTCATCGAAGCGGCCCGTCAGCGCATCACCGGCCTCTCCATCGCGGTCGTCGTCGACGACCAGCTGGTATGGTCGGAGGGCTTCGGGTTCGCCGATCTGGAGGCGGGAGCGCCGGCTACCGGATCCACCCTCTACCGGATCGGCAGCGTCAGCAAGCCGGTGGTGGGGACCGCCCTGATGCAGCTGGTGGAGCAGGGGCGGGTGGACCTGGAGGCCGAGATCCAGACCTATGTGCCGGAGTTCCCCCGCAAGCGCTGGCCGGTCACCGTCCGGCACCTGCTGACCCACACCTCCGGCATCCGGCACTACCGGGGGGATGAGTTCTACAGCATGACCCGGTACGATGATCTCCTCGCACCGCTCCAGATCTTCGCCGCCGACACCCTGCTCTTCGAACCGGGCACGCAGTACAGCTACTCCACCTACGGATTCAATCTGGTGGCGAACATCGTCGCCAACGTGAGCGGGATGGAGATCGAGGAATACATGCGCCGGTACGTCTACGAGCCGGCCTGGATGAACTCGACCGCGGCGGAGGACGCCAGCGCGATCCGGCGGGGCCGGGCCCGCTGGTACGAACGGCGTGACGGCCGGCTCATCAACGCTCCCTATGTGGATCTCAGCAACAAGTACGCCGGCGGGGGGATCACCTCGACGGCCGAGGACCTCTGCCGGCTCCACATCGCCTACGCCCGGGGGAAGCTGCTCTCCCCCGAAACGATCGAAGAGATGTACGAACCGCAGACACTCGCCGACGGTACCGCCCACGGGTACGGTCTGGCCTGGCGGGTGAGCATCCAGCTCCTGCCCGATTCGACCCGGGCCCGCCAGGTGAGCCATTCCGGCAGCAGCGTCGGGGCCAACACCCTCTTCGTGCGCTATCCCGATCAGGGCTTCGCGGTGGCGGTCATCTCCAACCAGAGCGCCAACCTCGGGCGCATCGTCAACGGCGTGATCCGTCTCTTCGCCGATGCCGGTACCTTCCGGAGGCACCCATGAATCATCGCTATCCTCCTCCCCCGGCAGCATGTCTCTGCCTCATCCTCTTAACCGCCTGTTCACCGCCCGAGCGCCAGGATGCGGAGACGGCCGAGCTCGAGGCGGTGCAGGAGGTCGAAGCCCTCCTGCAGGCTCAGACCGAGGACTGGAGCCGGGGCGATATCACGGCCTTCACGAGCATCTACGCCGACAACTGTCTCTTCCTCTCGCCCACGGGCCGGGTGGAAGGCCGCGAGGCCCTCACCGCCCGCTACCGCGAACGCTACCCCGGTCCGGAAGGGATGGGGACGCTCCGGTTCGAGATCATCGAGATGCGGCCGGCCTTCGTCACCAGCCGCCAGCTCCTCGGCGTGTTTCAATCCTCGGATATCGGGGGCATGAGTGTGGCCGCCCGCTGGCACCTCTCCTGGCCCGATCGCGAGCCCGCCGCCGGTTTCACCCTGATCGTGCTGCGGCGCACCCCGGCGGGATGGCGGATCGTCCAGGATGCGTCGATGCAGGACAGCGGATCATGACACTACCGCTCAGGAATACCGGTGACGGATCGGCCGGATCGGGGTGCCCTGCGGGAGGAGGGATCAGAGGATCCAGCGCAGGCCGATCGTTACACTGAGGCGGGAGGTGCCCGAGCGCAGGAGATCATAGACGGTCTCGCCGTCCTCGATCCGGATGCTCTCCGCCAGCAGGTAGGCGGCGGTACCTCCGGCCAGGAACCGCCCGCCGATCTCCAGCAGGATCCGCCGCCGCTCCCCGCGCGGTTCGCCGCGACGGGGATCGGGTTCGGGCGCCCGCTCCCGTCGCAGCAGGATCGCCACTCCCGCACCCACCCCGGCGCTCGGGGCCGCTTCGGTGTGCAGGATCGACTGGATCCCCGGGTAATCCTCGGCCAGGGCCGCGCGTTCCACGGTGGAATCGGTGCGCAGGGAGGAGATCCCCCCCAGGACTTCGAGGAATGGGTTTATCGGATCGGCACCGAACGTCCAGCGGGCGAAGAAGTGCGCCTGCATGATGGTGTTCCAGACGCTGCGGGGCACCATGAGGTCGGGACGGGAGGAGCTCAGGGGATCGCTGCGCCGATCGTGCCCGTAGATGAGGAAGCCGAATTCGCCGCCCACCAGCAGCGGGCTGTCGCGGAACCGCAGGCCGGCCGAGAGCGTGATCCCGGGACACGCCGCAGGCAGCGACCGGGCGAAACCGCCCGTCGGGATCCCCGCGAGCGCGCCGACCGAGGTCTCGACACGGGTCTGCGCCCGCAGCGGTGCGGGTATGAGGAGGAGCAGGACCGGGACCGCGCGCAGTAGCCGGGAGCGTCTTCGGTCCGATCGCGTCCCTACTCCGCGCCGGCGACCGGCCGCCGGCTCGTCAGAAGATGAAGCGTACCCCGACATGAGGCCGCAGGAAGTCCGTCATCGAGCGCTCGACCTCGTAGACGACCCGCCCGTCCACATAATTGATCGAGCCCTTCTTCAGGTACTCCGCTTCGCTGCCGAGCATGTAGCGCACGCCGAGATCGAGCTGGAGCCCCATCCACCCGCTCGGACCCTCGTCGAAATCGACCTCCCCGCTCCATAGATCGATCGCGATCCCGACGCCGTAGCCGTGGGCCGAGGCGATGTCGCCGAGGTTGGTGTCGCGGGCGATCGGTTCGTCGTCGTCGTAGTAGATGCTGCGGATCCGGGTTTCGGTGAAGAAGTACTTGAAGCCGATCAGGGCGTCGAGGTAGGGGCGCACCGAGCCCGACGGAGGCTGCAGACGCAGGAAGAGGTTCCCGAGGAGGATGTTGTTGGTCGTGATGACCCGGACGGTCACCTCCTGGATCGTCAGGCTGAAGTACTCCCGCCTGGAATCGCGCCCGTAGGTCAGGAAACCCAGCTCCGCTCCCAGCAGGAGCGGGCTCCGGCCCAGATGCACGCCCCCGGTGAACTCAATCCCGAATCCGACGTTCGGCACGTGCTCCCGGAACTCCCCCCGGGGGAAGCCCAGCAGGAAGCTCGCCGACACCTCGGGCTGGAGCTGGGCGTCGATCCAGCCCGCCGGGAGCAGGGTCGCCGCGAGGATCAGCGGAACCCATAAGGCGGCCACCGGATGGGCCCGGAACTTGATCGCCATCGGACACCTCCCCACCCCTCTCAGTGTGGAACTGATACCTTCCATACGCAGCCCCGGCCTCGCGGTTTCATCCGCCGATGATCTCCTGCAGCAGCGCGCCGACCTCGGCGTTGGTCCGGATGCCGCCGAATCGACCGGCCTCGGGTCCGATCGCGAACAGCGGCACCAGTTCGGCGGTATGACCGCCGGTGGTGTAGTCGAGCCTGATCCCGGGTCCGTCGGCCCCTTCGACCGCGAGACCGCCGGTCTCGTGGTCGGCGGTGACGAGGATGAGGGTTTCGGGGTGGGTGCGGGCGTAGGCGAGGCCGACCGCGATCGCCCTGTCGAAATCGAGCATCTCGGCGACGACGTCGTCGAGCCCGGCGTTATCGTGACCCAGCCAGTCGGGCTGCGAGCCTTCGACCATGAGGAAGAAGCCGTCGGGATCGTGGTCGAGGACGGAGAGGGCGGCGGCGGTGAGTTCACCGAGTTCCGGTTCGCGTTCGGCCGCGGCCGGGGGGTGTTCGGCCGCGAAGAGCCCCAGCAGCCGATCCACCCGCTCGAGATCGAGGGCGTGGAACTCCGCGGCCGTCCCGGCCCAGGTGTAGCGCTCCCGCATCTGTTCGAGCAGGGTCGGGCCGCCGCCGGGAGCGCGCTCGAAGTACCGCCGCCCCCCGCCGAGCAGGACCTCGATATCCTGGGCGGCCATCTGCTCCGCGATCTCGTTCTGCATGCTGCGCCGCGGCACGTGGGCGGCGAAGGCCGCGGGGGTGGCGTGGGTCAGCGCGCAGGTGACCACCAGCCCGGTGGCCAGGCCCCGCTCCTCGGCCAGCTCGAGGACGGTCCTGAGCTCCCGCCCCCCGGCGTCGGTGCTGATGGTGCCGTTGCAGGTGCTCACGCCGGTGGCGAAGGCCGAGGCCGAGGCCGCGGAATCGGTCACGATCTCGGGATCGGCGCGGGTATCGACCAGACCGACGACGGGGAAGTTACGGATCGCCAGGCTGTCGGCCTGCAGCAGGGCCGCCGTCCAGTATCCCACCCCGACTCCGTCCCCGATGAAGAGGACGATGCGGCGCGGCCCGGGATTGACCTGACGGGCCAGACAGCTGCCCGCCAGCACGAGGATCGGGAGGAGCGTGAAGAGTAATCGAGGTCGGAGCGGGAGGCGGATTGACATGGATCCTTCCTTCATCGCAGGGCACCGAGTCTCCAGCCCAGCGCTACCAGATGACCGGTACCGAGGAGACCGCCGGGGCGGTAGAGGTAGGAGAGACGCCAGTCACCCCGCTGCCACGCCGCTCCGACCGTGATCCCCAGCCGGGAGAGGGAACCGTCGGAGAGGACGCTCACCGCATCCCCCCCGCCGAGTCCGGTCCGCAGGGCGATCTCCGGCAGGGGGCACCATTCCACTCCGGCGTGCCAGCCGGCCCGGCGGTCTCCGAACCGGTAGAGCCCCTCGGCGGAGAACTCGACCGCCCCTCCGCCGGGGCGCATCGCGCCGCCCACCCGCAGACGGGCGGGCAGCCGCGTCCCCCCGCTCGCACCGTAGGGACTCAGCGCCGTTCCCGCCCCCGAGAGAGCGGCTCGCACTTCACCCGGGCCCACCCGCTGCCGGGCGGCCACGGCGAGTGAAAGGCCGGCGGCCGTGGCCGCGTCGATCTTGCCGAGCGATAGTGTCGCTCCGGCACCGATGCGGGTTCCCGGCTCGGCCAGGATGATCACGGCGGCGGCGAGGCTGATATCGGTGGGCGAGAAGGAACCGCCGAAAACTCCGAGGCGGTCGTCCAGATCGGTCCGGTACTGATCACCATAGGAGAGCGCCGCGGCCGTGACGGCGAGGGTGGTGCCCAGCATTTTCAGCCGAATCCCCGCGGCGGCCCACGACAGCTCCAGCACACTCGATCCCCCCGCCGCCTCCGCCCCGGGGGACGACCCGTCGGCGACGGTCGGATCGATCCCCGCCGCCAGCAGGTCGCCGGCCAGGGCCTGCCCGCCGAGAGCACCGCCGCGGGCCAGCGGCACGAGATCGGCGAGCGGGAAGGAGTTCTGCGCCTGCACGACCCGAACGGGGAACAACAGGAACATCCCTGCGAGCAGGGCGGTCAGCCGGTCCCGGGGCCGGCCGGGAACTCTCAGACGGTCCGTCATCGCTCTCACAGCCCGTATTGTTTGATCTTGTACCTGATCGCCCGGGTGCTCAGGCCGAGGATCTCAGCCGCCCGGGTCCGGTTCCCCCCGGTCTTCTCCAGGGTGCGCTGCAGGATCCTCCGCTCGGCGCGCTCGAGATGTTCCTTGAGGGTCAGGTCGGAATCGGCCACGGCTTCCTCCCCCCCAGCCTCGCTCCCCGGGACGATGTTGAGGTCGCGCTCGGTCAGGGTCCGGCTCTCGGCCACGACCATGGCGTTCTCGATGGTGTTCTCGAGTTCGCGGACGTTCCCGGGCCAATCGTACTCCATCAGGGCCTCGAGTGCACCCTGGGTGATGCTGGTGGGCGGATCGGGGCGGTCGCGCGAGTAGAGCGTGATGAAGTGGTTCACCAGGGCCGGGATATCGTCGCGCCGCTGGCGCAGCGGCGGGATCGTGATCGCGACCACGTTCAGCCGGTAGAAGAGGTCCTCCCGGAACTCGCCCCGATCGACCATCGCCTTCAGGTCCTGGTTGGTCGCCGCGACGACCCGGACGTTCACCTCGATGGTCCGGTTGCCGCCGACCCGCTGGAAGGAGCGTTCCTGCAGCACCCGCAGGAGCTTGCCCTGCAGATCGGGGGTCAGGAGACTGATCTCGTCGAGGAAGATGGTCCCCCCCTCAGCCGTTTCGAACTTCCCCTTCTGGGTGCGGTAGGCGCCGGTGAAGGACCCCTTCTCGTGACCGAAGAGCTCCGATTCGATCAGGGTCGGCGGGATCGAGGCGCAGTTCACCTCCACCAGAGGGCCCCGGCTGCGGGTGGAATTGTAATGCACGGCCCGGGCGATCAACTCCTTGCCGGTCCCCGATTCCCCCTCCACCAGGACCGTCGCCTGCGACGGCGCCACCTTGCGGATGGTCTTGAAAACCTCCTGCATGGAGCCCGAGACCGCCACGATATTCTCGAACGCATACCGCTCGGTGACGATCCCGCGCAGTTCCAGGTTCTCCAGCAGCAGGGCGCGCTCCCGCAGGGCCTTCGCGATCACCACCAGCAGTTCTTCGATATCGATCGGTTTGGTGAGGTAATCGTAGACCCCGCCCTTCATCGCCTCCACGGCGGTGTCGACGGTACCGAAGGCGGTCATCACCACCACCTGGACTTCCCCGAAGGTCGAGAGGACTTTGCGGCTCAGTTCGAGCCCGCTCAGTCCCGGCATCTTCAGGTCGGTGAGCAGGAGCTCGATATCCCCCCGGGCGACCATCAGATCGAAGGCTTCATCGCCGCTGGTGGCGGTGAAGACCTCATGTCCTTCACGCGAGATGATCGTCTGCAGTCCGTGCAGGGTATTTAGGTCGTCTTCTGCGATACAGATCCTGGCCATCACTGTCTCTCCGGTCCGGTATATTCGTCGGCGCCCGTCATCTCCGGCGGGCGCGGGGGCAGCGTGATCGAGACCGCGGTCCCCCCACCCGGGCGCGAATCGATACCGATCTGGCCGCCGTGCTCGAAGATGATGCGGTGAGCGACCGAGAGACCGAGTCCCGATCCCGAATCCCTCGTGGTGTAGTAGTAGTCGAAGACATGGGGGAGGTCCTCGGGAGCGATCCCTTCGCCGGTGTCCGCGATGGTGATGCGCACGTCACGCCCCTCCTGCGGGTTCCAGCCGGTGTAAACCGTCATGGTGCCTCCGTCGGGCATCGCCTGCAGGGCGTTGAGAACGACGTTGAGAACGGCCTGCGTGAGGCGGTTCCGATCCGCTTCGATGAGGGGAAGGTCCGGGGCCGGGTCCATCGTGATGTCCACTCCCTGCCGCGCCGCGGTTTCCTTCTGCAGATTGACGATATCGCGCAGCAGGGAGTTCACATCCAGCGGTTCCAGACTCAGGGTCGGCGGCCGGGAGATGGTCTGGAACTCCCGGACCAGGTTCTCCAGCCGCTGGATCTCCCCCGAGATGATATCGAGGTAGGCGGTGTCTGCCTCGCTCAGTCGCTCCCGGAGCAGGTGCAGGTTGATCTGCATGGCGTTGAGCGGATTCCGGATCTCGTGGGCGACCACCGCGGAGAACTTGGCCAGAGTGTCGAGATGCTCACCCCTGCGCAGGCGCTGCTGGATCCGGGAGAGCTGCTCCACCATGAGGTTGAATTCGCTGGCCAGGGTGCCAAGCTCGTCGTGCCCCGCGACCGGGATCTTCGACTGCAGATCACCCTGGCTCAGCCGGTTGGCGCCCTCAACCAGCGCCCCGATCGGCAGGATGAGCCGGCGGGTGTAGACCAGCGTCGACACCAGCGCCAGAGCGATACCCACCAGGATGATCACCATCACCTGCCAGCTCATCCGGTCGGCGATCCGCCCCACCTCCGCCGCCGGCCGGTGGATGACCAGCGCCCACTGCAGGTCGCCCATGGTGACCGGGGCGAAAGCGGCCACCATCTCCTCCCCCTCTTCCCCGTCGCGCCTGACGTTCTCGGAGACCACCCCCGGTTCCCGCCGTCCCGGGACCAGCGCTTCCCGCACCGAGTTCAGATCGGAGTAGTCGATACCCTGATAGACCAACGCCCGGTTGGTGTGGGCGATCAGCCGGCCGTCGCTGTCGGTCAGGAACGACTGGCTGTTGTCTCCGACCTGGATGTTCCGGACGACCTGCCAGACGTAGTCGGCGTCCACTTCGGCCGCCAGGGCTCCGGCGATCTCGCCGAATCCGGTCCGGATGGGCGCGGCCATGATGAGACCGGGCACATCGGGATCATCGGGGTGATAGAAGGGCTGGATCGAGATCTCGACGCCGCCCAGGGCTCCCTCGATCGCCGGCCGGGCGCCGGCCGGGAGCGGGCGGCGATTGAAATCGGTGGTGGCGAACAGGGTGTCGACGCCGGTGTAGACGTAGAGGTGTCCGAAAACGTCCAGGGCGGTACTGCCCTTCGCCACGCTCAGGGTCCGGTCGATCCGCTGGCGCTGAAGCAGGCCGGTCTCGTTATCGATCGCCGCCTGTTCCAGCCCGATCGCCAGCGTGCGCAGCTGGCGGCCCACGTCGGCGAAATAACGTTCGATCTGCCCCTTCACCTGGGTGACGATCTCCTCCCCGTCCCCCCGCAGGGTCTCGGAGATGGCTTCCTGCGAGATCTGCACCAGGAGCAGGCCCAGCACCACGATCGGCAGGGTTACCAGGATGAGGTGGTGGAAGAAAAGCCGCTGGAAGAGACCCCCCACCAGGGGGAGGCGCTGCACCTGCCGCGGCCGCAGGGAGGTGGTCATCTCACTTCCACCTCCACGCCGCCATCGGCGGCATCAGGGTGAGGTTGGCCCCGAAGGGTGCCTGATCGACCAGGTCGCTGTCGAAGAAGCAGTAGATGTTGGCCTGGAAGAAGAGCGGCAGCAGAGGGACGTTCTCGTACAGGATCCGGATCGCGGTTTCGAGGTACGGTTCGGCATCGGGGCCGCCGCGCAGCAGGGCGGCCTTGATGTTGGTATCGAAAGCCGGGTTGCTGAACCGCGTGATATTGAGGCCGCCGGCGATGTTCTCGGAGTAGAAGAGCCGGTAGAGGGTATCGACGGTGGGGGGCAGGGTCATCTCCGACAGGGCGAGGTCGTATTCCCCCGTCCCGAGCCGGCGGCGCACCTCGTCGGGGGGCAGTGGAGTGACGTCGATGAGGAACTGGAATCCTTCGAGATCATTCTTGATCCACCGGGCCATCCGCTCGTAGTGCTCGGCCGCCTGGGGGTAGATCAGTTCGAGATGGAACTGACCGCCGTCGGCGGCCCGCGGGTATCCCGTCCGGGTGAGGGCGAGATCGCTCTCCTGAAGCTGGCGCAGAACGAACGAGCGCGGCTGGTGCCGGCGGGTGGGGGTGGGCAGGTACGCCCCCAGGGCGCTCCGCGGATGGACGGGCACGTCGGTGATGACACTGTGGGCCGGGAACTCGTCACGGAAATCGAAATCCTCGCGGTGGATGATATTCGCGAACACCCGCCGCATGACCGGATCGTCGAGCGGTGCGACGGTGTTGTTCAGGGCCAGGAAGAAGAAATGATCGGGGTGATGGAAGAACCGAAGGTTGACGTGCTGGTCTCTCCGGCGGCTGGTAGCGACTTCACCATTGAGCCGCTGGACCGCCTTGAAAGTCGGGCACCGGGCGAACTGCACCTCACCGGTCACGAAGGCCCTGATCAGGGCAGAATCATCGGGGTAGAAGTGGATAACGATGTTCCGGATATCCGGCCGGCCGCCGAAGTACCCCTCAAAGGCGGTCAGAAACACCCGGCCGTCACGCACCCTGATCGCATACCCGCCCAGTCCGACCGGCGCCTCGGCGCTCGCCAGCAGAGCCGGGACGGGATCTCCGGTCAGCGGGACGCCGGCCATGATCGCATCGGCCAGGATCGGGGCGGTGGCGATCCGGAAACCCTGTTGGAGCATGCTCGCGGGCATCCACAGCGAGAACTGGTTGCGGGCGGGATCGATGAGGGTGGAATCGATGTGGGTGAAGGCGGGATCGGCGGTCGGGTAGCGGATCCATCCCAGGCCCCGGTAGATCAGGAAGGTGCGCTGCAGGTGCTCGAGGGTCAGGACCTCGTTGTTCTGGAACCGGATCCCCCGCGGGATGGTGAAGGTGATCCTGCCCCCGGTCTCGACGTAGGAGACCTCCTGGGCCAGATCGGGGATCAGGGGATCGTTGAGCCGAGGTTTCAGGAGCCCGGGGCCGTACACCTGGGTCATGATCCAGCGTTCGACCTCGTCGGCCAGCATGGCCGGCGGAAGCGGCCGGAAATCCCCGGCGTAGACGACTCCGATGTGCAGGGTGTCCCCCCGGCCCTGGACCGGATTCCGGAGCAGGCCGGCAGCCGCGTGGATGGTCGGAGGATCTCCCGGCTCCGCCCGTTCCGCCGCCTCCGGACCATATGCCCCGGAGACCCAGAGACCGGCGAGCAGGACGCCCAGGAGGAGGACGGGTCTGCCGGCGGGGGGCAATCCGTGCGTATGCCGCGGATGACCGGACATCAGGCGGACGATCTCTCCCCTCCCCGGGAACCGCGTACACCATCGCGGGTCCAGGCTCTGGTTGCGTACTGTTCCGTCCGCAGTCGCTGCGCGCTCTCACGCTCCTCACGACTCAGAACCCCGGGAGCGAGTTCGATCTCCAGGGTCCGGGCGAATCCCTCGGTCAGGGGTCCGAGGAGTTCCTCGGGCCCGAACGGACGTCCCAGGAGAGAAGAGCAGTCTATCGTAGCAGCACGCAGCTTCTCAATCTCGCTCTCCGGATCCACTCCGACGAGGTAGCGGGGCAGGTTGAGGTGCTCCGGGCCCAGCAGGATCGAACCGTGTTGCATGAGCCAGCCGCGGCTGCGGCACTGGGCGCTCCCCACGAGTTTACGCCCGCGGGCCGTGATCTCGTAGCGTCCGGCGGCCGAGAAACAGGGATGCCGGGTCTGCAGCGCCCCGCCGGGGAGCGCGTGGGCCCGCTCCTCCCCCCCCGGACGGCTCCCCCGTACCCGGGCCAGGTCCACCGCCAGGCCGGCCGCGCGCAGGCCGGCCACGAGCCCCTTCCCCAACCACAGGTAGGCCGCGACTATGCCGCCGGGGGGGGCCGGTGCCGTTACGCTGTAAGTGAGTTCGCAGGCGTGAAGGATCGCCCGGCCGCCGGTCGGCCGCCGCACCGCCGCGTAACCGTCGAGTTCGAGCGCCTCCCACGCCACCTCTTCCCCCCCCCGCTGGTTGGCTCCGAGCGAAAGGGCATGGGGGCGCCACCAGTAGAGACGCAGGGTGGGCGGGGAACGGTCGCCCGCCGCCGTCTCCAGAAGCGCCCGGTCCAGGGCCATGTTCCAGTCGGGCGCTCCGGCTCCGTCGAGCAGCAGCCGCCAGGGCGTCCTCACACCGATCGCTCCGGCCCGACTGGTTCGTCCTCGAGCGGAGTCGCGATCGCCACCTCGAGTTCGGTCAGGGCGGCGTGCGCAGCCTCCTGCTGGGCCTGTTTCTTCGAATCCCCGACCCCACGGCCCAGGATCCGGCCGTCGAGCAGAACCTCGACCGTGAAGGTCTTGTCGTGGTCGGGTCCCTCCTCCCGGACGGTGTGGTAGATCAGCCGTCCGCTCTTGTGCTTCTGCACGTACTCGAGCAGCTGGCTCTTGTAGTTGGCCGCACCCGGGAGCCCGATGACCCGGGGAAGCTCCTGAACGATGAGACGGACCACCAGGCGATGTACGGCCTCGTATCCGCCGTCGAGGTAGACCGCTCCAAGGACCGCTTCGAACGCATCGGCCAGGATGCTGGGGCGCTGGCGACCGCCGGTCGCCTCTTCGTTGGTCGAGAGCAGGAGGACCTGACCGAGGCCGAGCCGGCGGGCGGTGCGTTCCAGGATGGGGCGGGAGACGAGCAGTGATTTCAGTTCGGTCAGCTCGCCTTCGGAGCGGCGGGGGAAGCGCAGGAAGAGCTCGTGGGCGACGACGAGGTCGAGGACCGCGTCACCGAGGAATTCGAGGCGCTCGTTCGAAGCGAGCCGGCTCTCACCCTGGGCTCCCACGAAGGAACGGTGGGTGAGCGCTTCGCGCAACAGCACCGGATCCCGGAACCGGTAATCCAGCTCCTGCAGGAGAACTCTGAAGGCATCAGAGTCCGGAGCCGGTCTCGTGGTCAGCCGCAGCAGCAGGCGGCGCGGGTCAAGCTTCCTCGTGGAATCGCCTCACCGCGAGAGTCACATTGTGGCCCCCGAAACCGAAACTGTTGCTCAACCCCACCTCCAGCGCCCGTTCGATACAGGCGTTGGGGGTATAGTTCAGCGGGCATTCGGGGTCGGGGTCCTCGTAGTTGATGGTGGGGGGGATTATTCCCTCCCGGATCGTCAGGATCAGGTAGTTGAATTCCATCGCTCCGGCCGCCCCGAGCAGGTGACCGGTCATTGATTTGGTACTGCTGATCGCGAGGGTGTCGGTTTGGGCACCGAAGACCCGCTTGATGGCATGGCTCTCCATGGCATCGTTGAGCGGGGTTGAGGTCCCGTGGGCGTTGATATAATCCACCTCGTCGGGCTCGAGACCGGAGAGCCGCAGGGCCATGCGCATACTGCGGGCGGGTCCATCCCCCTGCGGTTCGGGAGCGGTCATGTGGAAGGCATCGGCCGTCATGCCGCCTCCCAGGAATTCGCCGTATATCCTCGCTCCGCGCGCCCTGGCGTGTTCGAGTTCTTCGAGCACGACGATCGCCGCCCCCTCGCTGATGATGAAACCGTCCCGGCCGCGGTCGAAGGGACGGCTGGCCCGTTCCGGCTCGTCGTTACGCGTGCTCATGGCCTTCATCTTGCAGAAACCGGCCATGGCCAGGGGGGTGATGGGCGCTTCACAGCCGCCCGCGATCATCACGTCGGCGTACCCGAGCTGGATGCAGTTCCAGGCGTCCAGCAGAGCGTGGGCCGAGGAGGCGCAGGCCGACACGGTGGCGTAGTTCGGACCCTTGAATCCGAACCGGATGCTGACGTCGCCCGCGGCCATGTCGATGATCATCATCGGCACGAAGAAGGGAGTGATCCCTTTCATGCCCTTCTCCCGGTACACGGCGGCCTGCTCTTCGAGCAGACCGATCCCGCCGATACCCGAGGCGATGATGACGCCCACCTTGAAGGGATCTTCCCGTTCGATATCGAGACCGCTGTCCGCCACCGCCTCGGCGCTCGCCGCGTTGGCGAACTGCATGAAGAGATCGGACCGGCGGACCTCTCTGGGATCCATGGCGACGGTGGGATCGAAATCCGAAACCTCACCGGCGATGCGGGTGGAGAGGCTGGAGGCATCGAACCGGGTGATCGGTCCGATGCCGTTGCGTCCCTCGACCGCCGCCTGCCAGATCTCCGGCATGCTCAGACCGGTCGGGGTGACGGCCCCGAGCCCGGTGACAACGATTCTGCGATCCACGGGTGGGATCAGAGCTCCCTATTCCTCGAGGATGGTCGAGAGGTGCTTGATCGCGTCACCGACGGTGGTCATCTTCTCGGCTTCCTCGTCGGGGATCTCGATATCGAACTCCTCTTCGAAAGCCATCACCAGCTCCACGGTGTCCAGCGAATCCGCTCCCAGGTCCTCCACGAAAGCCGTGTCGGGGTTCACCTGGTCGGCATCCACGCCGAGCTGCTCGACGATGATGTTCTTGACACGTTCCTCGATACTGGCCATCAGATCTTCCTCCCGCGTTCGTTCACGCGCCTGCGGTGCCGGTTCCGGCCATACCGGGTATCGCCGGGCAAGCACCCGTTCCCGAATGACTCAGATAGTCTGTCGGCATGGTCGCGGTCAAGCGCCGAGTTGCGCGACGGCGTCCACGACCTCCGACACCTCCTCCAATTCCGACGCTCCGGTTGCACCGGCTCCGGGCACGCACCGTTTCAGCAGCCCGCGCAGAACCGTGCCCGGACCGCACTCCAGGTACAGGGCGGTGCCCATCCGGTCGAGTTCCTGCATCGACTCGACCCAGCGGATGGGGTAGACCACCTGGAGCCCCAGCAGTTCCCGGATCTCTTCGGGCCGCACGGCCGGCCGGGCGGTAACGTTCGACACCACCGGCACGGCCGCCTGTCCCACCTCGGCCCGCCGCAGGATGTGCCGCAGCGGTTCGACCGCGCTCTCCATCAGGGGGGAATGGAAGGCGCCGTGGACCTTCAGGGGCACGACCTTGCGCGCGCCGGACCGGGTGCATTCCTCCCCCGCCGCTTTCACGGCTTTCCTCTCGCCCGAGATGACGGTCTGTTCCGGGGCGTTATAGTTGGCCGGCTGCACGATCCCCTGTCGCGCGGCTTTCAGGCAGGCCGTCCGGACCTTCTCCCCCGCCAGCCCGATCACCGCGCTCATCCCGCCGGGGTTCTCCTCCCCTGCCCGCTGCATCGATTCCGCCCGCACCTTGACGACCCGTACCGCGTCCGCGAAGGAGAAGGCACCCGCGATTACCAGGGCGCTGAATTCGCCGAGACTGTGACCGGCGGCGAAATCGGGCCGGATCCCCTCCTGCTCGAGCAGGCGGGCGACCGCGACCGAGTGCACCAGGATGGCCGGCTGAGTATGGCGGGTCAGCAGCAGATCCTCTTCGGGGCCCGTGAGACAGATACGGGCCAGGTCGTACCCGAGAATGTCCGAGGCCTCGGTGAAGAGGTCCTTCACCAGGGCGGGACCCCGGCGGTGCAGCGACGCCGCCATGCCGACATGCTGCGCCCCCTGTCCGGGGAAGAGGAAGGCCAGTTTGGGTGCGCTCACCGTCTCAGAACCTCACCACCAGGGATCCCCAGGTGAATCCTGCCCCGAAGGCGACCATCAGCACGGTCGAACCCGGTCCGATGATCCCCCGTTCGCGAGCTTCGTCGAGTGCGATCGGGATCGAAGCGGCCGAGGTGTTGCCGTACTCATCCACGTTCACATAGACCTTCTCGTCGGGCAGGTCAACCCGCTGGGCGGTCGCCTTGATGATACGGATGTTGGCCTGGTGCGTGATCAGCAGATCGATCTCATCGGATCGGAGCCCCGAGATCTCCAGGGCCTTGACGGCCGAGGACTCCATCGCCCGCACCGCCGCCTTGAAGACCTCCGAACCCGCCATGTGGATGGTGTGCAGTTTCTTCTCCACCGTCTCGTGGGAGGCCGGCAGGCGGGACCCTCCGGCGGGCATGTTCAGCAGATGGCTCAGACTGCCGTCGGCTCCGAGGTAGGCCGCCAGCACCCCCGCTTCACCGTTGCCGGGACCGAACACGGCCGCACCGGCGCCGTCGCCGAACAACACGCAGGTCGAGCGATCTTCATAGTTGGTGAACCGGGTCAGCGTTTCCGCTCCCACCACTCCGACGGCCCGGTGCATGCCCGAGGCGATGAGACTGTTGGCCAGGGTGGCGCCGTAGATGAACCCGGAGCAGGCGGCCGAGATATCGAAGACCGGTATCTCCGGGAGCCCGAGGTGGTTCTGAACCAGGCAGGCCGTGCTGGGAAAGACCATGTCGGAGGTCGCGGTGGCGATGATGAGGGCGTCGAGGTCCCCCGGCTCGATGCCGGCATCGGTCATGGCATCCTGAAGCGCCAGGGCCGCCAGATCGCTGGTGGCCTGGTCGGAAGCTACCACGTGACGGCGTTTCATGCCGGTGCGGGCGACGATCCATTCATCGGTGGTATCTACGATCTTCTCGAAGTCCGCATTGGTGATGACGTCTTCCGGAATGCCGCGTCCGGTGCCCAGAATGCGACTCGCTCCGCGTACCCTATCGCTGAACGTCGGCTGCATGGATCTCGTCCAATCGTGCTTTGATGTGCTCGTTCAGTCCTTCTCCCGTCATCCGGCAGGCGACTGAAACGGCCTGCCTGATGGCCCGGGCGGTCGAACTCCCGTGACAGATGATCACCACTCCGTCGATGCCCAGCAGCGGCGCTCCGCCGTACTCCTCATAATCGAGTTTCTTCTTCATCCCGGCGAAGACGGGGCTCATCAGGAGCGCCCCGAGGTACGCCAGGGGACTGCGGGCGAGTCCCCGCTGCAATCCCGCCGTCAGAAAGGTGGTGATCCCCTCGGTGAATTTCAGCACCACATTACCGGTGAATCCGTCGCAGACGACGACATCGGCTTTCCCGGTGAGGATATCATGTCCCTGTACGTTCCCGATGAAATGCAGATTCGAGCTGCGCAGCCGGCGATGCGCCTCGACGACCGCGTCGGTGCCCTTGCCGCTCTCTTCCCCGATCGAGAGCAGTCCGACCGCGGGATCGGCCATGGTGAACACCCGCTCGGCGCACAGGCTGCCCATGACGGCGAACTCCACCAGGCTCCCGGCGGTGCATTCCGTGTTCGCGCCCACGTCGAGCACCAGGGTCGCCCCCCGCGTCGAGGGGAAGAGCGTGCCGATCGCCGGTCGGGATACGCCGGGGAGCCGGCCGAGGGTGAGCAGGGCCGAGGCCATCGCCGCCCCGGTGTTCCCCGCCGTAACCACTGCATCGACCTCACCGGAGCGGTGCAGTTCCATGGCCACCCCGATCGAGGAGTTCCGCTTGCGGCGCAGGGCCGCGGCGGGCGCCTCGTCCATGGCCACGGTCTCGGTGGCATGGACGAGCTCGATCGGCAGTCCCTGGAGCAGCGTTCCGAACTGATCCCGGAGCAGGGGCTGGTTCCCGACCAGAACGATCTGGAACGCCCCGGCGGCCGCGGCGGCCGCCTCGACCGCACCGGCCACGATCCGCTCGGGAGCGTAATCCCCTCCCATGGCATCGACGGCGACCCTCATGCGGGCGGCAGACGCAGGCGTTATACTTCGCGCGGGAAGATGACCTGACGTCCTCGATAGTAGCCGCAGTTCGGGCACGCCCGGTGGGAGAGCTTCGGATGGCCGCAGTGGTCGCAGGCTCCGAGGGCGGGCGCCGTCAGGGCGTGATGGCTCCGCCGTTTCCCCTGGCGGGCGGTTGAGTGTCTTCTCTTAGGAACGGCCATGGGCCTGTTCTCCTCGATTCTCCTGCCGCAGGTTCTTCAGGGACGCCCACCGGGGATCGGCGGGTTCGGTCCCGCAACGGCATGCTGAGGTGTTGAGGTTCTCCCCGCATCCCGGACACAATCCCCGGCAGGTCGGAGTGCAGAGCGGCTTCATCGGCAGTGAGAGGATAAGAGCCTCCCGAACCGACGGAGCGAATGATACCCGGTCATCTCCCAGGATGACCGTCGTATCCTCTTCATCCTCGAGCCGACAGGCGTCCCGCCCCATCCGGATGAAGGTATCGAACGAGCCGGTCAGTTCCTGTTCGAACGCCTCGAGGCAGCGCGCACAGACCATGATCGCACGGGCGGCGATCGATCCACGGGCGGTGAGCAGCGAACCGGTCCGGTCGAGGATGAGGTCGAGTTCAACCCCGCCTGCCATCTCCAGCTCCTCGCTGTCCAGCTCCAGGTCCGCACCCCGTTCGCAGAGAGCGTACCGGTGACGACCTTCGGCCAGTCCGTGCAGCCGGACGCAATAGAGCTCGGTATCCACTGCCCTCACCACTCCGTGGCGATGGAATCCCGCAACCTATACGGGTTTCCCGGTCTCCGCCAGGTCCCGCTCGGTGAAGAAGAAGAGCACCTCTCTCCTCCCGTTCTCGGGCGAGTCCGAGCCATGGACCGTATTGGTGCCGATATCGGTGCCAAAAAGCGCCCGGATCGTGCCCGGGGCCGCTTCGGCCGGATCGGTGGCCCCGATCACGCGGCGCAGGTGAGCGACGGCCTCGGCGCGCTCGAGCGCGCAGGCGACGATCGGTCCTCCGGTCATGTACGCCACCAGCGGATCGAAGAACGGTTTGCCGCGATGGATGGCGTAGAAGGCTTCGGCCTGAGCGCGGGTGAGCCGCAGCAGGCGCATCCCCCGGATCGTGAAACCCTCGTTCTCGATCCGGGTGATGATCTCACCCGTATGCGCCCCGGCCACACCGTCGGGCTTGATGAGCAGACAGGTCACCGCCACCACGTCAGCTCCCCGTTCCCAGAACCTCAACAACCGTGGAACCGATCACCGCCGGTGATGCGCATACCGTGACGCCGGCGCTCGTGAGCGCCTCCATCTTTTCGGCCGCGGTACCGCTGCCCCCGCTGATGATGGCGCCGGCATGGCCCATCCGCCGGCCGGGGGGAGCGGTCTGACCGGCGATGAAGGCCACCACCGGTTTGTCCATGTTGGCCGCGATCCAGGTCGCGGCTTCCTGTTCCGCGGTACCGCCGATCTCACCGATAAGGACCACCGCATCGGTGTCGGAATCGGCCGCGAAGAGCGGCAACAGGTCCAGAAAAGTCGATCCGATGATCGGATCGCCGCCGATACCCACCGCCGTGGACTGCCCCAGGCCGACCGCACCGAGCTGCCCCACCGCTTCGTAGGTCAGGGTGCCGCTGCGGCTGATGATGCCGATCCGCCCCGGCGTATGGATGAAGCCGGGCATGATGCCCACCTTGGCCTCACCGGGGGTGATGACGCCGGGACAGTTGGGGCCCACCATCCGGGCGCCCGCCGCGACGACGGCACGCTTGGCGGTGACCATGTCACGGGCCGGAATGCCTTCGGTGATGCAGACGATCAGTTCGACGCCGGCATCGGCTGCCTCCATGACCGCGTCGGCGGCGAACGCCGGCGGCACGAAGATGACGCTGGTATTGGCACCGGTCTGTTCGACGGCGTCACGCACAGTGTTGAAAACCGGCACCCCGAGGTGCTCCTGACCACCCTTGCCGGGGGTCACCCCGGCTGCGACGCTGGTGCCGTAGGCGATCATCTGCTCGGTGTGGAAGGTTCCTTCCCCCCCCGTGATTCCCTGGACGAGGAGCCGGGTCTCGCTGTTGACCAGAATGCTCATGATCCGTCTCCTCTCAGGCCGACAGGGCTGCGACGGCCATCGCGGCCGCCTCTTCGAAACTCGTCGCTACGCCGAATTCGAGATCCGATCCGGCCAGGATCTTCGCCGCTTCCCCGGCGTTGGTGCCTTCCAGGCGCACCACCACGGGGACCTTCACCTCGACCTTCGACATCGCCTCGACCACGCCGAGGGCGACCCGATCGCAGCGGACGATCCCGCCGAAGATGTTGATCAGGACCGCCCGGACGTTGGGATCGCTCATCAGGATCCGGAAGCCGTGGGCCACGGTATCCACATCGGCCGCTCCGCCCACGTCGAGGAAGTTGGCGGGCTCGCCGCCGGCATGCTTGATCAGGTCCATCGTCGCCATGGCCAGCCCCGCTCCGTTGACCATGCAGC
>CAYSYY010000015.1:0-19578 GCA_964435265.1 uncultured Gemmatimonadota bacterium | reverse complement strand
GGGAAAAGCGCAGCCCCACCTTTTTCAAGTCGCTGCTGATCCCCGGCTGGGCGCTCGGGCGCAACCCGCAGGCCACTCTGACGGAGGTGCTCGCCGATCCCGGCCGGAAGGCCGACCTGATCCGCGACATCAGGCACAACCTGAACTGGCGGGGGGGCGGTGAGAACATCCTCGTCATGGACTTCCCCGATCAGTCGTACGTCGGCCGAACCCTCTCCGAACTGGCGACCGAACGAGGGATGTCGGTCGTCGACCTGGTCATCGCGCTGCAGCTCGAGGGGAACAACCGGCCCGGCGGCGCCCGCCTGCGCGGTTTCAGCATGTCCGAGCAGGACATCGAGGCCTTCTACGCCCAGCCGTGGACCTGCACCGGTTCCGACGCCAGCATCGCCCTGCCCACCGACGGCCCGGTCCACGCCCGCTTCTACGGCACTTTCCCGCGCAAGATAAGACACTACGCCATGGAACGGGGCGTGCTCAGCGTCGAGGACGCCGTGCGCACCTCCACCTCGCTCCCCGCCCAGGTGCTCGGCCTGCGCGACCGGGGTCAGCTCCGGGAGGGCTTCCGGGCCGATATCGTCGTCTTCAACCCCGAAACGATCCGCGACACCGCCACCTTCTTCGAACCGCACCGGTATGCCGAGGGGATCGCTTACGTCCTGGTGAACGGTGTCTTCGTGGTCGAGGCGGGGGAGTTGACCTGGGAGCGCCCGGGGATTGTCATCACGAGCAGGTGAAAGAAAAACCCCGTCCTGAGACGGGGTCTTCCGCAGTGCCGGATCTTGCCCGGCGTACCTCCGCTCGGGCGCGCGGCGACCGGCCGCTACTCCAGGTCGGCAGGGATGACTCGCGCGATCCAGGCCGCATAGTCACCGCCGTAACCGACCTCGGCCTGGCGGGCCTTCACTCTGCCGAGGATCTCCTCGACTCCGGCGGCGGGGATCTTTTCCCGATCCTGCCACTGCTCGATCAGGTGCTCGGCCACGGCCTTGGCGTGTTTGCGGGACACCACGATGTTCCCCTGTCCCGTCACGGCGTTGCCGACCCCGAAGACGTTCTCCTTCGGACCGTACACGCCCAGGTCCCAGTCATCGAACTTATAGAAGGCTCCGGTCATCTCGACGCCGTCGAGGGGCTCGGGGATACTGCCGATCGAACTGACCCAGGCCGGGTGACGGCATTCGATCTCGGTCCCGGGCAGCGCGATCGCCTTGCGGCCGTCCACCCGGGTGCGGATCATGACCACCCCGACCAGCCGGTCGTTCTCGATGATCATATCCTGAGCGAGATGGCGCTCGGCATAGGCGAAGCGGAACTTCTCCATGGCCAGATCGAGAATCTTCGCCCGGGTGGCCTCGGCCTTGGCCCTGGCCTCCTCGGTGCGGTCCTTCTGCTCGGCCAGCGGCATGTCGTACTTGCGCCGGCGGTAGTAGAGGGTACAGCCCTTGATGCCGAGGGAAGCGGGATCGATGCCCTTCTCTTCGCAGAAATGGGTGATGCCCTTGTGCTCGAGATCGTAGAGGGTGCACGCCACTCCCCGCTCGTTCAGGGCCCGCTCGTACAGCAGGCACTGCACGGCCTTGGCGCAGTCGATCGAGGAGAGACCGCCGCCGAAGATGCCCATGTCGTCGACGACCTCGTAGCGGGGGCCGTCGTATGCTTTCTCGTTCATGTGGTTGAACCAGTAGATGAAGGGATTCTGGTACACCAGCCCTTTGCCGATGTAGGCATCGATCCCCTCCACCTCGACCGGCCGGTCCTTCCAGGCGCCGTTGGCGAAGATCAGCGCGGTGAAACCCCAGTCTAGCAGCTCCTCGAACTGGTAGTGCTCACCCAGTCTGGTGAGCGGAACGTAGTGGATGTTCTCATGGACGAGCAGGGAGTCGATCATGTCGTACTCCTTGCGGCGCTGGATCTTGTGCCAGCGCGGCAGACCGTCCTCGACCTTGCCGTAGGGCTTGGGGTTCTGCTCGAGCAGCACCACCTGGATCCCCGCCTCGGCGAACATATTCGCCGCGGCCGAGCCGGCACAGGCACCTCCGACGATGCATACAACGTGAGAATCGGGCATCAGCAGCAGTCCTTCTCCTCAGAGTTCACACCTGACAGTATGGATGGGTCGGCTCGGGAGCCGAACGGGTCAAGGCAGTATATAAAGCTAATATTCCGCTCCGGGCGAGTCAGCCCTTTTCTCCGCCCGCCGGCGTCAGGTCGTGCGACCGGGCGGCGCTACTCTTCGACGACCGCGATCGTGTCCGGGGCGTTGGGGACGAGGCAGAGGAACTCGAAGGGCTCGTCGCCGAGGACCTCGTAGGAATGCGGCACGTTGGCCGGGATGAAGTTGATGTTGCCCGGACCGATCTCGCATTCGGTCTCGTCCAGCCGCAGGCGGGCCCGGCCGCGCAGAACGTACTGCTCGTGTTCGACCGTGTTGGTGTGATACGGCATGCCGCCGCCCGGTTGCATGATGAAGCGGCGCATGGCGAAGTTGGGACCTTCCCCGGACGATATCAGGACCTGCATCTCGGTCCCCCGGGCCGCGGTGACCGGCTGAGCGGGGACCTCGTCGACGTGCTTCACACCCATGTCTCGGCTCCTTATCCCGCGGGCAACCGGTCGCCCCGCTCGATCCCGTACTTGTCGAGCTTGCGGTAGAGGTTGGAACGCTGGATGCCCATCGCCTCGGCGGCGGCCTTGACGTTCCAGCGGTGTTCGTTCAGGACCTTGAGCAGGTAGATCTTCTCGGCCTCATCCCTGAAACTGATCAGATCGTCGGCGTCGCGCAAGGCGTCGATGAGACCCTCCATCCCGGCGGGCGCACCGGGAGCGGTCGGGCCGGGGATCGCGGCCGCCGCCGCGGCCCGATCGAGGATCCGTTCCACTTCCTCGGGACCGATGGTGTCGGATCCGCTCATGATGGTCAGGCGTTCCATGGCATTGCGCAGCTCCCGCACGTTCCCCGGCCAGTGGTAGTCCAGGAGCCGTTCAGCGGCTTCGGCTCCCAGCTCGATGGCGGGCCGTTTCTCGACCGAGCAGTAGTAGGTCAGGAAATGCTCGCAGAGCGGGATGATGTCGTCCCGCCGCTCCCGCAGGGGCGGGATGGGGAGGGGGACCACCCTCAGGCGGTAGAGGAGGTCCTGGCGGAAATCTCCTGCCGCGATGGCCGATTCCAGATCCTTGTTGGTGGCGGCGATGACGCGCACGTCAACCCTGATCGGGGTGTCCCCCCCCACCCGTTCGACGGTACCCTCCTCGAGCGCCCGCAGCACCTTGGCCTGGGCCGACAGGCTCATGTCCCCCACCTCATCCAGGAAGAGGGTTCCCCCCGAGGCCAGCTCGAACTTCCCCGCCTTGTTGGCGGTGGCGCCGGTGAAGGAACCCCTCATGTGCCCGAAGAGTTCCGATTCGATCAGGTCGCGCGGGATCGCCGCGCAGTTCACCGGCACGAAGGGACCCCCCGCCCGCACCGACAGGGCGTGCAGCCGCCGGGCCACAAGCTCCTTGCCGGTGCCGTTCTCGCCGGTGATCAGCACCCGCGCTTCGGTCGCGGCCACCCTCTCCACGCCCGCCAGCACCTCGCGCATGGCGGCGCTCTCGGCGATCATGATGTAACGTTCTTCGACCTGGGTGCGCAGCAGGCGGTTCTGCCGCTCCAGCCGGGCCCGGTTCATGGCGTTGCGCACGGTCAGCAGGACCTTCTCCTGATCCAGCGGTTTCTCGAGGAAGTCGAAAGCCCCCTTGCGGGTGGCCTCGACGGCGGTGGCGATATCGGCATGTCCCGAGATCATCACCACCACCCGTCCCGAGTCCGCCGGGCGCAGCCGGTCGAGCACCTCGATCCCGTCCAGCCCCGGCATCTTCACATCGAGCAGGATGACCTGCGGTTCCTCGTCCTCGACCTTGTCCAGCCCTTCCTGACCGGTGGCGGCCTTGAGGACCGAGTACCCCTCGTACTCCAGCACCAGTTGCAGGGAGTCCCGCACTCCCTTCTCGTCGTCGACGATGAGGACGCTGCCTCCGGTCGTCTCTTCTGCCATTGGGGTCAGTTCTCCTGCTCTCAGCATTCAGGTGAGAGCCGATCGAGCTCCTGTCGGAATTCCTCGGCCGTCTTGAAATCCTGGTACACGCTGGCGAACCTCACGTAGGCCACCTGGTCGAGTTCGCGCAGTTCCCTCATGACCAGTTCGCCGATCTGCCGTGAGGGAACCTCCCGCTGTCCCAGGTTCTGCAGCGACGTCTCCACCCGCTGGATGAGGTCCTCGATCTGGGCCGTGGCCACCGGGCGCTTGATGCAGGCGGTGAGGATGCCGGTCTGCAGCTTGGATCGGTCGTACGGTTCGCGGCGACCGTCACGCTTGATCACGACCAGGCTGAACACTTCGACGTACTCGTAGGTGGTGAACCGCTCGCCGCACTCCAGGCACTTCCTCCGACGGCGGATCGCCGATCCGCCCTGGCTGGCCCGGGAATCCACCACCTTGTCGTTGGCGGCACCGCAATGGGGACAGCGCATGTCACTCCTCCTCATCCCCGGCCGTCGGGCCGGTCGGATCGTCGGAGTCCTGGCCGAGCTGCTGCACCTCCACGCCCGCTTCGGCCAGGAAGCGGAAGGCGAGCTCGTCGGGGTACCCCTCCTGGTACCAGACCTTCCGTATCCCGGCGTTGATGATCATCTTCGCGCAGGTCAGGCAGGGGCTGCTGGTCGTGTAGATCTCGGCGCCCTCGGTGCTCACGCCGAACTGGGCCGCCTGGATGATGGCGTTCTGTTCGGCGTGGAGGGTGCGCACACAATGCCCGTCGATCATCAGGCAGCCGACCTCGCTGCAGTGCTCCATGCCCGAGGGAGCGCCGTTGTAGCCGGTGGCCAGGATCCGCTTCTGCTTCACGATGACCGCGCCGACCGCGCGTCGGTTGCAGGTCGAGCGCCGGGCCACCCGGTCGGCGATATCCATGAAGTAGCTCGGCCAGTCGGGTCGCCCCACGCTCCGCTCCCTATTCCGGGACACCGTCGGCCCAGGCGAAGAGCGGGAAGCGGTCGCAGATCTCCCGGGCCTTCGCCCGGACCGCTTTGCGCGTCCCCTCCCCCTCGGGATCCTCTACGACGTCGGCGATCAGATGTCCGATCTGCTCGAATTCCGGCTCCCGCATACCCCGGGTGGTCAGGGCCGCGGTGCCGATCCGGATGCCGCTGGTGACCATCGGCGATTCGGGATCGAAGGGCACGGTGTTCTTGTTGACGGTGATCCCGACTTCATCGAGGCTCGCTTCGAGCAGCCGGCCGGTCCGGCCGTGCGGGCGCAGATCGATCAGGAGCAGGTGGTTGTCGGTCCCGCCGCTCACCAGCTTCACTCCCCGCCCGGTGAGGGTTGCGGCCAGCTTCTGCGCGTTGGCCACCACCCGCCGACTGTACTCGCCGAACTCGGGACGGGAGGCCTCTTCTAGGGCCACCGCCTTGGCGGCGATGACGTGCATGAGCGGTCCCCCCTGGATACCGGGGAAGACGCTGCGGTTGATCGCCTTGGCGTGGATCTCGGGGAAGAGGATCAGCCCGGCCCGGGGACCGCGCAGGGTTTTGTGAGTGGTAGTGGTGACGGTGTCGCACCACGGCACCGGCGAGGGATGATGTCCGGTCGCCACCAGCCCGGCGATATGAGCCATGTCGAAGATGAGGGTCGCGCCGACCGCGTCGGCCACCGCCCGCATCCGCTCGAAATCCCAGAAACGGGGGTAGGCGCTGGCGCCGCCGACGATCACCTTCGGTTTCGCCTCATGGGCCAGGGCCTCGAAAGCGTCCCAGTCGATCGTTTCGGTCTCGGGGTTCACTCCGTATTGAACGACCCGGTAGAGCATCCCGGAGAAATTGACCGGGTGTCCGTGGGTCAGATGCCCGCCGTGGGTCAGGTTCAGACCCATGAGGGTGTCCCCCGGTTTCATGAAGGCGTGGTAGGCCGCCATGTTGGCCTGAGCGCCGGCGTGCGGCTGCACGTTCGCGCCTTCGGCGCCGAAGAGACGGCAGGCCCGCTCGATGGCCAGGTTCTCGGCCTGATCCACGATCTCGCAGCCGCCGTAGTACCTCTTCCCGGGCAGGCCCTCGGCGTACTTGTTGGTCAGCACGCTCCCGAGGGCCTCGAGCACCGCCGGGCTGACGAAATTCTCCGAGGCGATGAGCTCGAGCTGACTGCGCTGGCGCATCTCTTCATCCCGGAGCACCGCGAAAATGGCTGGATCGGCGGCCCGGAGCGCTTCGGCCGCCCTCTGGGCGGTCGGTTCTGAAAGAGACATGCTTCCTCCGTGGTCTGCCCCCCGCGTCTCAACAACGATGCCCGGGCGCGGGAGATGGTTCACCTGGTCGGGGGTGGATCCGAAGCGGGCGGAATGGGCGGTATGGTCCGGTCGCGCGCCCGCTGCATGAAGATCTCGGCCTGGGTCCGGCGGAAGGGTTCGAGTTTCTCGACCTCCTGCTCGGCATACCGGCGCACGTCGAGCGGAAGATTCTCCCGTGCCAGCCCCTCCCGGTACTTCTCGATCGCCTGTTCGAGGATGATCTTCATCTCATACGGCACGGTCCCGTCCTCAGCCGTTCCGGCCAGCCCCCGGGCCTGAAGGATATCGCCCCAGGTGACATAGGCATGTCCGTCATCGGGATACCTCTCGATGGCCTGCTGCACCCAGGTCAGAGCTTCCTCGTACCGTTCCTGATCCACCAGCATGAGGGCGAGCTCTCGGTAGATCCTTATCCTGTCCGGTCCCAGCTCCAGCGCCCGCACGAGCGCGGTGATGGCGCTGTCCGGCTGCCCGACCCGGCCCAGGAACTGGCCCCAGATCTGCCAGGCCTCCGGATCCTCGGGCCTGAGCCGGGTGAGCCGCCCGTAGGCGTCGGTGGCATCCTGGAGGCGATCGGGCTGGTTGGCGTAGAGGCGGGCGAGCCGCTCTATCGTCCCGGTCTGCCCGGGATCACGCTGCACGGCCTCCTCCAGTGCCCCGATCTGGGCCTGCGTGTCCCCCTGGCGGGCGTAGATTTCGGCCATCCGCCGGTGGACGTCGGGATCGTCGGGATTCTGCTCCACCTGCCGCTGGAGCATCCTGAGCTGGCCCGCGCTGTCTCCGCCTTGACGGTAGGCCAGCATATACTCACGGTACTCCGGATTGTCGGGATCGAGCTCGACCAGACGCTCGTACGTCTGCTGCAGCAGGGCGGTCTCGCCCAGCTGGTGGTAGATCGACGCCGCACTGCTCAGGGCATGGATCTGCTCGGGATCCTGGCGCAGGATGGCTTCGTAGGCGCCCCGGGCGGCCGCGAGGGAGTCGATCTGGTAGTAACACATGGCCAGGAGGTACCAGACGTCGAGGTTGGTGCTGTCCATCTGGGTACAGGCGCGCAGGGCGGGTACGGCGTCGGCGTAATGCTGGATTTCGTAGTACTTGAAGCCCGTGCTGTAGAGGCGGTTGAACCGGTTCTGGCGGGTGAGATCGAGCACTGCACCGGTATCCTGTTCGGCTGGTGCCAGCCCCGGAGCAACAGTCGCGTGAACCCGGGAGAGCGGCGCGCCGGTCAGAACCGGAGCGGCGGCAAGAAAGGCCACCAGCACGGTGACGGGACATGACACTATGCGCGCTATCCTGCTCATCTCACCTGTATGACGTCCGGTCAGGGGGAGTGTTCACATTTTAATACACTCCGCCGCCGCCGTCTCCCCCAACCTGTCATCACCGGATTCCTCAACGTACTCCCTGCGGAGCGGGGGCGCCAAGCACGGCTCCGGGGCTGCGGAGCCACAGGTCGCGCTGCGGGAAGGGGATCTCGATCCCCCCGGCCCTGAAGGCCTGCAGGAGCTCCTGCCGCAGTTCCACGGTGGTATTCCACTGGTCGGTGTAATCGGCTACCCGCGCCACCAGCCGCATCTGCAGGGCCGAGTCCCCGAAGGCGAGCAGATCGACCTGCGGTTCGGGCTCCTCAAGGACCTTCGGATGGGCTCGGGCGACCGCCAGCGCCGCCGCCCTGACCGTTTCCACCTCCGAGATGTAGGCCACGCCGAATTCCACCACCACCCGGATCTTCGGGTCCGGGTAGCTCAGGTTGGTGACCTTCTCCTTCCCGATCTGGGCGTTGGGCACCACCATGACGGTATTGTCGAAGGTCAGGATCTTGGTGCTCCGCAGGCCGATCTCCAGCACGTCGCCGGTCACGCCGTTCTCGAGCCGGACGCGGTCCCCGATCCGGAAGGGCCGGTCCACGAAGAGCACGAAGCCCCCGATCATGTTCGAGAGGGTCTCCTGGGCGGCCAGGGCGAAGGCCAGCGAACCGGCCCCCAGGCTGACCACCAGGGCGTCCACCGGGATCCCGAAGTGGTCGAAGGCGATGATCACGGCGACCGCCCAGGCCACGATCTGGAAGACGCGCCTGACCAGGGGAACCAGTTCGTCATCGATCTGGCTCTCGGTCCGTACCGCGATCCGGTTCGCGTACCAGGCCGCCAGAGCGTTGAAGGAGCGGATCACGAGGCTCGTCACCACCAGGGCCAGGAGCACGAAGAAGATCCCGTCGGTGACCCGGTCCCAGGCGCTCAGGAGGGTGTCCGGATCACCCGAGAAGAGCCGCCAGGCGACCGGGTTCAGGCTGGCCACGGCCCATTTCAGCCCGAGGATCCAGACGGCGATCCCGACCGGACCCTTCACCGCCCGCAGCAGGGCGTTGTCGAGTTCGGTCCGGGTACGATCGGTGAGTCTGCGTTCGGTGAGGGAGAAGATCATCCGCACGATCCGGCTCACCGCCCAGACGACGGCGAAGATCAGGAGCGCGTTCACCAGGTCGTTCCAGACCGGATGGGCCGGGAAGAGGTTCTGGTCAAGGGACATCGGGACTCCTTTCCTTGTCAAGGGGACTCTCGGGGGCGACTCCGGCGGTGGTTCTCAGCGGTGGGTTCTCAGAAGAGCCGGACCACGTCGTTGACGGTGACGTAGAGCATCAGCAGGATGATGAAGGCCATCCCCACCTGGGTGGCGATAAGCCGCACGCGCAGGGACAGCGGCTTGCCGCGCAGGGCTTCGGCGGCCAGGAAGACGAGGTGTCCGCCGTCCAGGACCGGGATCGGCAGCAGGTTCAGTACCCCCAGGTTGACGCTCACGAAGGCCACGAAGGCGAGCAGGCTCAGCAGCCCCGAGCGGGCGCTGTCGCGCGCCACCCGGGCGATGGTGACCGGGCCGCCCAGGGTTTCCCGCATCGAGAGCTGCCCCGAGATGAGCCGGGCGAGGATCTCCACGATCAGGGTGCCCGTCTGCCAGGTCTGTTCCCCGGCATAGGCGAGTGATCCGATGAAACCGGGCCGGATATGTTCGTAGGGCAGATCGGAGGTGTCGTTCGCGATGCCGATCCGGCCCCGCACCGTCCCGGTGGAATCATCCACGATCCGTTCCGGGGTCAGCCGCGCGGTGTATATCTCACCGTACCGTTCCCAGGCGATCTCCACCTCGGTACCGGCCGCGGCGTGGATGGCCGTACTCAGCTCCGCGAACGATTCGACTCTGCGCCCACCCAGACGCACGATCCGGTCACCGGTCTGCAGACCGGCGCCGGCCGCCGCTCCCGAGGAGTCGACCGAGCCGAGACGCGCTCCCGTCGACGGGAGGAGGCCGTACCAGCCTTCCGCACCCTCGACCGGCCCGCCGTCGGGGCCGAGGATGCCGGGGAGGAGGACGGTGAAGGTGGAATCGCACCGCCGGATGCTCACGGTGTGCTCGACCCCGATACCCCCCTGGATGAGCGCGAAAGCATCCTGCCACGAGCCGACGCTGTCACCATCCACGGCCGCGATCCGATCGCCCATCTGCAGCCCCGCCCGATCGGCCAGGCTGCCCGGATCCACACTGCCGATCGAGGTGGTGGCGAGGATCGAGAGCCCGACCGCAGCGGTGATGCCGAAGTAGATGACGAAGGCCAGGACGACGTTCATGACCGGTCCGGCGGTGATTATGCCGACCCGACGGATCACGCCGGCATAAGCGAAGTCCCCCGGCTCGGGCGGGCGTCCCTCGGCGGCGGCCTGCTCCAGCTCCTCGGGATCTTCACCCGCCATCTTTACGTATCCGCCCAGCGGCACCCAGCTCACCGCGTACTCGGTCTCTCCGCGGGTGAAGCTGACGATGGCCGGGCCGAAGCCCAGGCTGAATTTGAGCACCCGTACCCCGGCGGCCTTGGCCATGATGAAATGACCGAGCTCGTGCACGAAGATGAGTATCCCCAGGACGATGATCAGAGCCACGATCGTCTCCACGCTCACTCCTCCCGGGCCGGCGCGTCGATGAACTCACCGGCCTTTTCGGCCGCCCATATACCGGCCGCGATCAGATCCTCCAGCCCGGGATCGTCGACGGGCCGGTGGGCGTCCATCACCCGGCGGATCGTCCCGGTGATCCCGGGGAAACTCAACCGCCCCTCCAGGAAGGCCGTCACCGCGGTCTCGTTCGCCGCGTTGAGAACGGCCGGCATCGTCCCGCCCGTGACGACGGCCTCACGGCACAGGTTGATGGCGGGAAAGCGCTCGGTGTCGGGCGGTTCGAAATACAGGGCACCCAGTTCCTCCACGTTGAGCCGCGTACCGGCCGAGATCCTCTTCCGTTCGGGATAGGTCAGGGCGTACTGGATCGGCAGGCGCATATCGGGTACGGAGAAATGCGCCAGCAGGTTGCCGTCGACGAACTCCACCAGGCTGTGGCAGATGCTCTGGGGATGCACCACGATGCCGATCCGCTCGACCGGTATCCCGAAGAGCCAGTGCGCCTCGATGACCTCCAGCCCCTTGTTCATGAGGGTGGCGGAATCGATGGTGATCTTGCGGCCCATGTTCCAGGTGGGATGCCGCAGGGCCTGTTCGGGGGTGATGGCCGCGAACTCCTCGATCGGGGTATTCCGGAAGGGTCCCCCCGAAGCGGTCAGCAGCAGCCGCTCGACCTCGGTGTCGGGGTGGGCGCCGAGGGCCTGGAACAGCGCGCTGTGTTCGGAATCGACCGGCATGAGTCGGGGCACCTCTCCACTCCCCCAGGCCCGGGCGAGCCCGGTCACCAGATCCCCCCCCACCACCAGGGCCTCCTTGTTGGCCAGTGCGATCCGATGCCCCGCCTCCAGGGCCCGGACGGTCGGAACGAGCCCGCTCCCACCTACCAGAGCGTTGACGACGATCTCCGCCGCTGGGTGGGTGGCGGCCGCGATGATCCCCTCGCGGCCCGCAGCCAGGGTCACCTGCCCCGCCAGCTCCGGCAGGGCCGCCTCGAGTTCGTCGAGCCGGGCGGGATCCCGCACCACCGCCAGCTCCGGCCTCCAGCGGCGCACCTGTTCGGCCAGCCGGTCGACGTTCCGTCCGGCCGTGAGGGCGGCGACCGCGACCTCGTGGCCGTGCGCCCGGAGCCCCTCGAGGACCTCGAGTGTGCTGGTGCCGATCGAACCGGTCGATCCCAGGACCGCAACGTGGTAGGCGCTCATGTCTTCGCTGCTCTCATGCCCGCTCACCCCGCCGGTGCCTGCGACCACGCTATCAGGATCCAGTAGAGGACCGGCGCGCAGAAGATGGTGGAATCGAAGCGGTCGAGGAAACCGCCGTGTCCGGGCAGGATGCCTGAGACATCCTTCACGCCGACCGCCCGCTTGAGCCGCGATTCGGCCAGATCCCCGATTGTCGAGACCACGCCGATGAGCGCCCCGAGGGCCGCCCCGCCGGCGGCCTGCCATCCCAGGACGGGCACGAACAGGGCCAGCGCGGTGCCGGTCACGGCACCTGCCAGGACCTCGGCGCCGAAGCCCTCCCAGGTCTTGCCGGGGGAGACCGCCGGCAGCAGCTTCCTCTTCCCGACCGCACTCCCCACGAAATACGCGGCCGTGTCGGCGATCCAGATGATCCCCCACAGGGCCATCACCAGCCAGCCTCCGCCCGCGGGAACGGTTCCGCCGATCCCGTCGGCCCCCCGCAGCCAGAGCAGATGGGCGAGTGGAAGAGTGACATAGAGCCAGCCGGCGAGGGTGCCGCCGAGTACGCCGGCCGGAGACTCGTCGGCGGGGCGGAAGATCTCGACCAGCAGGACCAGGCCGGTTCCACCCAGCAGGATGACCCCCCAGTGCGTTCCCGTCGCCAGCCAACCGTCGAACAGCAGCAGCAGCGCCACCGGCAGACCGAGCATCCGTATCGGAGCGCGTTCCCGCATCGCCCCGAACAGCTCGGGTACCTCCCAGAGAGCGCGGCCGGCCAGGATCGCCACCAGAGCGAAGAAGACCGCTCCTCCCGCGACGACGGCCGCGACCAGGACCGGTATGCCCACCAGCGCGACAAGGGTCCGGGTGGAGAGCTCGGAGCCGGGCACCGGCGACTACCTGTTGACCTGGGCGCTGGTGCGGCCGAAACGCCGCTCGCGTCTCATGAAGTCCAGCAGCGCCCGGTAGAAGTGCTCGGCGTTGAAATCGGGCCAGAGGACATCGGTGAAGAGGATCTCGGCGTAGGCGATCTGCCATAGCAGGAAGTTGCTTATGCGCTGCTCGCCGCTCGTCCTGATCAGCAGGTCGGGATGCACGAGCCCGTTGGTCTGCAGGTACGATTCGAACTCCTCGGCCGTGACCGGACCGGTCCGGCCGGTGGCGAACCGGCGGGCCAGGAGCTTCTCCACGGCCCGCAGGATCTCCCGCCGCCCGCCGTAGTTCAAGGCCAGGTTCAGGACCAGACCGTCGTTGTCCCGGGTCAGGGCCAGCGCCCGCTGCAGGCCGGCCCGCGGCGCCGGAGGAACCTCGCTCAGATCGCCGGTGATCCGCAGCTGCACCCGGTTGGCATGCAGATCCTCGACCTCACGTTCGATCGTCTCGCTCAGCAGGTGCATGAGGGAACGCACCTCCCCCAGCGGCCGCCTCCAGTTCTCCCGGCTGAAGACGTACAGGCTGAGGACCTCGAGATCGATACCTACGGCGGCTTCGACGGTGCGGCGTACCGCCCGCACACCCTCCTCGTGGCCGGCGATCCGGTCGAGCCCCCGCTGCTGGGCCCAGCGCCCGTTGCCGTCCATGATAATGGCGACATGGGCGGGCAGACCCCCCTTGGCCCGGATCTCCTCCCTGAGCTTGTCTGCGGCTGTCGTCTCGGTCGTCACGGTTCCGCCTGTCCGGGGGTCGGCCCCCTCCGGGGCCGGATGCATGCGGACGCGCCTTCGCCCCTCCGGGGGTCGGAAGACACGAACGCGCCGCGGCCGGACAGCCGCGACGCGTTTCAAGATACTACCTCCCGGCCCTCTTTTCCACCCGCCGCGGGAGGGCCCGGGGAGGAATCCCTACCTGATCGGCGGGATGGCCTGCAGCTCCTCAGCCCGCTGCATGTACTCCCGGCCCTTGGCGATCATGGCCTGATCACCCGTCGCCGCGCCGACCCGGTAGTAGTAGGTACCGAGCCGTATCCAGGTTATGGGATTGTAAGGTTCGATCTCGCGGCTCTTCTCCAGGTAAGGGACCGCCTGCTCCGCCTGTTCCAGCTCAAGATAGGTCACGGCGATGTTGTCGAGGGCTATGACATCGAAGGGGTTGAGCTCGAGTGCCGTGATGAAATGCGGCAGGGCCAGATCGTCCTGCCCCTGCTCGGTGTACATCTTTGCCAGGTCCATGTGAGTGTAGAGGTTCTCGGGGTCGAACTCGAGCGAATCCTCGTAGAGCTGCCGGGCCTTGTCGGTCTCCTCGAGCCGCTGGTAGCTGAAGGCCAGGGTGGATACGAAATCGCTGTCGGCGAGGAAGTCGTCGCGCAGCGGCTCCAGCAGCCTCACCGCCTCCAGGTAGTTCCCGTTGTTGTAGTTCAGGTAGCCGGAGTTCGTGCGGGCCTCCACGTGCTGAGGATCGAGCTCGAGGACCTTACCGTACATCGCGATCGCCTCGTCGTACCGCTGCTGCTGGCCGTAGACGGTGGCCAGGCCCATCCAGCTCGCCGGATCGTCCGGTTTCAGGGTGGTGGCGTTCTGGAAAGAGGCCTCGGCCCGCTCGAGGTCGTTCCGCTGCAGGAAGATGTACCCGTCGTTGTAGTGCTGGACCCAGTAGCTGTGGATCTTCCGCTGCGCTTCGGCCCGAAACGTCGGGCTGAGCGCGGAGGCCCGATCGTAGTGCTGTTTGGCCTCGGCCCAGTTGCTCAGCATGGCTTCCAGTTCGCCGAAGATGAAGTAGGCTTCGGCGTTGTCGGGATAGAGCCGGATGGCTTCTTCCAGGGAGCGCCGGGCGTTGCCGTAGTCCTGGTTGTTGATGTAGAGCTTGGCCGAGGTGATCTCCGGCGGCGCGCAGGCGGTCGTGACGGCCGCGATGAGTACCACGAGCAGGGTTGCTCCGGCGGCGCCCTTGAGGGTGGGGAACTTATTCATCGACATCGGGCCTCCTTGAATCCTCCCGGCGCGTTTCCGCCTGATCTGCGGCGGTCAATCGGCGCGGCGTACGGCATCATCTGTGGGTGGCTGGCAATCTTCTAACATATGCCGTCCGATGCGGGGCGGCAACCGCTCTCTCGGACACCATCCCGGATCGCGGTGGTATCGTCTTCACCCCACCCTCAAGTGCGACGTACCAGCCGGCCCGGCGTTCATTATTCTTTTACCCCGGTCCCGGCGATTCCTTCAAACCGGAACCGGTCGGGGGCCGCCTCCGGCCTCGCGATCTACATACGCTCGGGCGCCGTGACGCCGAGCAGCCCGAGTCCGTTGGCCAGGACCTGCCTGACCCCCAGGCACAGCGCCAGCCGGGCGTTCTGTTCGGGCTCATCGGACCCAACCACCCGGTGATTGTGGTAGAAGGGATGGAAGGCCGCGGCCAGATCCCGGAGATAGGCGGGGAGGCGGTGGGGTTCGAACGAGCCGGCGGCTTCGGCGACGACGACGGGGAACTCTACCAGCAGGCGCAGCAGCGCCCGTTCCTCGGGCTGGTGCAGGCGGGCGAGCTCGGCCCCGGCGATCGCCGCGGTGAGGTCGATGCCGTCATCGCACGCTTTGCGCAGCAGGCTCGCGATACGGGCGTGAGCGTACTGCACGTAGAAGACCGGGTTCTCTTCGTTCCGGGCGGCGGCCAGGTCGAGGTCGAAATCGAGATGGGTACCGGTGGCCCGCATGAGGAAGAAGAAGCGGGCGGCGTCGACCCCCACCTCTTCGATCAGCTCTTCCATCTCGATGAGCCGTCCGGCCCGCTTGCTCATCTTCACCGGTTCGCCGGCCCGCAGCAGGTTCACCTGCTGCACGACGAGCACGCGGAAGCTGTCCGGTTCGTGTCCCAGCGCCTGCAGGGCCGCGCTCAGGCGGGGGATGTAGCCGTGATGGTCGGGACCCCAGAGATCCACCAGGATCCGCCAGCCGCGCGCGTACTTGTCGCGGTGATAGGCGATGTCGGGAAGCAGATAGGTGGGACGGCCGTCCCCGGTCACCAGCACGCGGTCCTTCTCGTCGCCGAAGTCGGTGGAGCGGAGCCAGAGGGCCCCGTCGGCCTCGTAGGTATACCCCTCCGCCTGCAGGGCGTCGCGGGCCCCGTCCACCGCCCCGCTCTGGTGCAGGGACGATTCGTGGAACCAGGTGTCGAAACGCACGCCGAAAGCCTCCACACTCCGCATCTGGCGCTCGAGGATCCGCTCCACCGCCCAGGTCGCCAGGGCATCGACGGTATCAGCCGATCCCGCTGCGGCCGCGAACGTCTCGGGTCCGCCCGGGTACGCGGCCGCGAACTCCCGGGCCAGTTCCACCAGGTAGTCGCCGTGGTACCCTTCCGCGGGCAGCTCGACGGTCTCGCCGGCCTCCTGACGGAGGCGCACCGCGAGGCTCTCTCCGAGCAGCCGGACCTGCCGGCCGGTATCGTTGACGTAGTACTCCCGGCCGACCCGGGCACCGGCCGCGGCCCACAGCGCGGCCAGGGCGTCCCCCACCGCGGCGGCCCGGGCGCTCACCACGTTCAGGGGACCGGTCGGATTGGCGGAGATGAACTCGAAGAGGATCTCTCGGCCGGCCAGAGACCGGCTGCGGCCGTAGGCGTCGCCCCCGGCCAGGACTTCGCGCAGGCCGTCCTCGAGCCAGACGGGCTGCAGGTGCAGGTTCAGGAAGCCCGGTCCGGCCACCTCCAGAGCGGCGATCGGCAGTTCCGATCCCGGGGGGGATCCGGCTTCGAGAGAGGCGCGGAGCCGGTCGGCGATCTCACGGGGATTCCGCTTCAGCTCACCGGCCAGGGCGAGGGCCAGGGTGACGGCGAAGTCGCCGTGGGCGGGATCGCGGGGCCGCTCCACCCCGACGGCGGCGGGATCCACCGTCCAGCCCAGCCGGCCTGCCGCCTCCGCGACGACGGCCCGGATGGCCTCAGCGGTCCGGTCGAGCAGGGGCATCGTTGATCACCTCGCGGGGGGCATCGCCCCAGAGACGTTCCAGGTCGTAGTAGACCCGGGTTTCGGGCTGGAAGAGATGCACCACCACATCCACGTAATCGATGAGGACCCAGGTGCGCGCGGCGTCGCCTCCCTCGACATGCCAGGGTTTCACCCCGAACCTCTCCCGCACGCCTTCGCGGATCGCCTCCTCCACGGCCCGGGAATGCACGTCGGTCGAGACCGTACCGATGACGAAATAGTCGGTCACCGGGGTGAGCCCGTGCAGGTCGAGCAGGAGCAGGTCCTCCGCCTTCTTGCCCAGCGCCGCGTCGGCGATGCCGCGGGCCAGGACCTCGGGCGGCACATCCCTCTTCCCCGTCCCCCGTGCCCTGTCCGGAAGACCGATCCGCGTCATGGGCCCTCCCCGGCAAAGGGTCCGAGGGCCCGGTAGTCGGCGCCGAGGATGACCGTGACCTGCAGCATCAGATCGGGACGGACCTGCCGGATGACATTGCCGGTCCCCAGGGCGCGCGCCACCCGACGGGCGATCCCCGCGTCTCCGCCGCGGTCGATGACGATCGACTCGGGATAATCGAAACCGCCGGCGTTCTCGACATTGACCACATCGTACCCCCGGGCGATCAGGAACTCCTGGACCCGGGCGGCGATCCCGGAGACACCGCAGCCGTTCAGCACCTCGATCTGGGGACGGGTATCGGGCTGGTCCTCTGGATCGGCCTCCTGCAGCGCCGAGAAGGCGTCCCGGCCCGGGGCCGGTTCGCGCCGCTGGCACATCAGCAGGGCCACCAGGGTGACGACGGCGGCGACGACGGCGACCGCCGCGATGCCGTAAGAGAGGACTGAGCGTGATACCGGTGTCATGTCACGTGACAGGGCACCAGGGCTGATCTCGGGCTGTCGGGGGCGATCGGTCATCCCTCCAGAGGAGCGTTGTCGGAATCTACCTGGACGACCGCCGGGAGATGGGAGGCGGCGCTCTCCACATCCATCGCGGCGTATGTCAGGATGATAACCTCATCTCCGACGTAACCGAGCCGGGCGGCCGGTCCGTTGAGGATGACCTCGCCGCCGCCCCGCTGCCGGCTCGTGATGAGATAGGTCTCGAAACGGGCGCCGTTATTGAGGTTCACGACCTGCACCCGCTCGTGGGGGAGCATTCCGGCCGCCTCCATCAGGCGGGGATCGAGCGTCAGGCTGCCTTCATAATAGAGTTCGGTCCCGGTTACCCGGGCCCGCATGATCTTGGATTTCAGGACGGTGATGAGCACCTAGTGCCCTTTCACACAACGAGTGTGGTATTCAAGCGGCGCTGCATCCCGTCCGGCGGCGTTGCGCCTCCTCGCCGTAGCCACCGCTACTGCATCGTCGCCGCGCCTGGCCGGTCGGGCGCAACGCTTCTCTCGGTACCTACATTCGTCACGTGACATGACCCTAGTCCTCCCCGGTGATGAGCTCGTTGTCGATGAGTCGGGTCCGGCCGATGAAGACGGCGAGACAGGCGCGGGCGCCGCCGCCGATCCGCTCGAGGGGGCTGAAGGTGTCGGAGTCGACCAGCGCGACGTAATCGATCCGGGCTTCGGGTTCGCGCTCGATCCGCTCCCGCATCGCTGCGATGATGACCGCGGGATCCCGCTCTCCCCCGGCCGTGAGATCCCGGGCCAGCCGGAGGGCCGCGGAGAGACAGACCGCCTGCCGCCGCTCCTGCGGCGAAAGGTATGTGTTGCGGCTGGAGAGGGCAAGGCCGTCGGGTTCACGTACGGTGGGGCCGACGATCACGTCGGTCTCAAAGCCCAGATCGCGGACGACCCGGCGCAGCAGCGCCGCCTGCTGGGCATCCTTCTGCCCCAGCACGAGGAGGTCGGGTTCGAGCGCGATCAGCAGCCGGGTCACGACCGTGGCGACCCCCCGGAAGTGCCCCGGACGGGCGGCTCCCTCGAGAACATCCGACAAGGTCGACTCGGTCACCCAGGTGCTGAAACCGGGGGGATAGATCTCCTCGACGGCCGGCGTCCAGACGGCATCGGCCGGGCTCGTTTCCAGTCGGGCGAGATCGCCGGCGAGATCACGGGGGTAGGCGTCGAGATCCTCGCCCTCGCCGAACTGGGTGGGATTGACGAAGATGCTGACGACGACACGATCGGCCCGTTCGGCTGCGAGCCGAACCAGGGCGAGGTGCCCGTTATGCAGGGCCCCCATGGTGGGCACGAAAGCGACCGTCCGCCCCGCCCCGTGCTGGGTCCGGGACCAGGCGCGGACGGCGGCGACCTGTTCGAGATGCTCCATGGCCGTTCTCCCCTACTATCCAACGCCTCAGTCCTCACCCCCGGAGAACGACTCCGTGTCCGCCGGGAAGGTCCCGGCGCGCACGTCCGCAGCGTAGTGTTCCACCGCCCGGGAGACCTCATCGGCCAGTTCGGCGTACCGGCGGACGAAGCGCGGCTTGAAGGCGGTGAAGAGACCTAGCATGTCCTGGATGACCAGAATCTGCCCGTCGCAGCCGGCGCCGGCCCCGATCCCGATGGTGGGGATCTCCAGCCCGCGGCTCACCTCGGCGGCGAGCGGGGCGGGGATCTTCTCCAGGACGATGGCGAAACAGCCGGCTTCCTGCAGCCGGCGGGCGTCGTCGCGGAGGCGGCGTCCTTCGGCCTCGCCGACCGCCTGCAGCTGGTAGCCGCCGAAAGAGCGGATACTCTGCGGGGTCAGGCCCAGATGCCCCATGACGGGGATACCGGTCGCCACCAGACGCTGAACGGTCGGGACGACCGACCGTCCCCCCTCGATCTTTACCGCCTCGGCTCCACCCTCGGCGAGCAGGCGCCCGGCGTTGCGGACCGCCTCGTCGGGATTCACCTGATAGGTCAGGAAGGGCATGTCGGAGACCAGCAGCGCGTTCTCGACCCCCGCAGCGACCCAGCGGGTGAGCAGCAGCATCTCCTCCAGGGTGACGCTCAGGGTGTCCCGGCGTCCGGCCACCACCATCCCCGCCGAATCCCCGACCAGGATGACCTCTACCCCGGCCTTCTCGAGCAGGGCGGCGGTCAGGGCATCGTAGGCGGTGAGGCTGACGATCTTCCGCCCCTCGGCCTTCATCCGGCGCAGGGTGCGGGTGGTGATCTTGCGCCGACCGGGGGCAGGTTCAGGAGTGCTGCTCACCGGTGTACGCTCCGGGGCCCGTAGAAGGTCATCCCGGTGTGCGGCCTCCGGATCTCCTCGACGAGATCGT
>CAYSYY010000014.1:0-20306 GCA_964435265.1 uncultured Gemmatimonadota bacterium | reverse complement strand
CGGGCCGTACGCTCGGGCGGAGTGGTCCCGGCCAGCCGGCGCAGCAGAACCGCGGCGTCGGGATTCTGCAGCTCCTCCCCGCCGCTCTGCAGTACGGCCACATCTCGGAGCAGGCTCAGTAGTTCGCTCAGCATCTCCCGGGCCTTCACCTGTGCCCCCTGACCGCTCCGGAAGGTGTACTCGGCCGCCCACTGGAGGGCCTTGACGCGTTCTCCCGCGGCGGCCCACTCGAGCATCTGCAGGGCTTCCTCCCGGCCCGGGATCTCGCCCCCCGTGATCGCCAGGGCACGTTTCAGGCTCCCGCGGGCCAGGACGGGCAGGTGCTCGAAGGCGCCCCCGATGTCCCGCTGTTCCAGATAGGCGGCGATGACGGCGGCCGGCAGGGGGCCGAAGGATACCGTCCGGCAGCGCGATCGCACGGTCGGCAGCAGCTGCCGGGGGCGATCGGTGGTGAGTATGAAGATGGTATGGGCGGGTGGTTCCTCGAGCGATTTGAGCAGGGCGTTCTGCGCTTCCTCGGTCATCGCCTCGACCTCCCGGAAGATGATGACGCGCCGCTCCGCCTCGACCGGGGCCCGGGCGAGCTGCCGGATCACCTCGCGCACGTCGGCGATGCCGATGGCCGGGTTCCCGCCTTCGATGACGGGATCGCGATACGGGTGGGCGGCTTTCCAGACCAGGGCTTCACCGGGATCGGCCGGCTCGTTCGGTCTGCCCCGGGGGCGCGACAGGGGCAGCCGAACGATCACGTCGGGATGGGCGTAGCGCGCGATCCGATCACACGCCGAGCAGGTCCGGCACCCTCCCAGGCGGGCGGGGGGAGTCTCAGCGGTCCCCTCGCCTTCAGCGGCCGGGGCGGCAAAGAGGTCGGGAAGGGCGCTCGCCCGGCGGGCGGGACAGTTCAGGGCCATGGCCAGCTCCAGCGCCGCCTCCTCTTTCCCCACGCCGTGGGCGCCGGTGAAGAGAAAGGCCGGGGGGAGCTCGCCGGACGCGAGCACGTTCTCGAGCCGTGCCCGGACCAGGCGGTGATCGAGGAAGGGACCGGCGGCCATCAGCGCCCGCCCAGCCAGGGGAGCGGATCCACCGCCTCGCCCGCCCGGTAGATCATGAAGCGAAGCAGGCGGCTCTCCCCCCCGGCGGTCAGTTCGCCGCTCGCCGGGGTCATGTCGGTTCCCAGGTGCGCCATGGGGAAGCCGACCGGCACCGGATCGCCCACCACGACTTCGGACTGCGTGGCGTTGGTATAGACGGTGGCGTAATTGTCGCCGTGATCCAGCACGATCACCGTTCCCAGGAAGGTCATCCAGCCGATATGGATGACCTCGCCGTTGTGGACCGCGATGATGCTGGCCTCATGGCCGGGCGGGGCCAGGATGTCGATCCCCGGATTGATCGTCACGGTCCGGTCACGACCGACCTGACGGCCGAAGCCCCGGACGATCTCCCCCCGGCCGCCGGGACTCGAGAGCGGCCAGGGCAGACGACCCTGCATCCGGGGGAATCCGCCGAGTTCCACCCTGCCGGGTCGGCCCGCCGCGGCGAGCCGGCGCCGCTCTTCCTGCAGGCGCCGGACCAGCTCGCCCAGGGTCTCTTCCTGCTGCTGCCGCAGGGCCTGGGTCGCCTCGCGATCCCGCGTGATCTCCCCGCGGAGATGTTCGGCTTCGGCCCTGGCCGTTTCCAGATTGGTCCGTGTTCGCCGCTGGGCCGTCCGGCTGTTCTCGAGTTCCTGCAGGGTTCGGGTGATCCGCCGGTCCATCGTCACCCGTTCGGCGCGGGCGCCTGCGAGCTGCTCGACATCTTCGCTCTGCCGGCGGGCGATGATCGAAACTCCTTTGAGGCGGCGGACCGTGTCGGCGAACCCGCCCCCCGCGAGCACGGTCTGCAGCAGACGCCGCCGGCCGTGGGTGTAGAGCCCCACGATGTAGGCGGCCACTACCTCCTGCAGCCGGGTGATCTCCCCGCCCAGGTCCTCGATCTCACTGCGGAGCCGGGCGGCTTCGGCTGAGCCGGCTCTGATCTGGCGGGTCAGGGCGTTGATGAGCTGCTCCGAGGCCGCGATCTGGCTTCCGATCTCCGCCAGCAGTTCGACCTGCCGCGATTCATCGGCCCGGAGCTGTTCGATCCGGGTCTCGGCCTGCGCGATCTCGTCCTGCAGCGCCCCGATGCGCCGTTCCAGATCGGTGATCCCGACCGGCGGTTCCTGGCTGGCTGCCCGGGCGAGTCCGGCTGCGGCTGCGAGGGCTATCAGCAGAACGAGCCCGCGGCGCCGCCCGAAGGCCACGGCTGTTGCAGGACCGGGCACGATCAGGGTCATGTCACGTGACACTATACCTCCAGGAACTGCTTCAGGCTCACCTGGCTGCCGATCCCGCCGAGCAGAGCGCCCGTGAGCACGAATCCGACGCAGACCGCCGGCGGCAGGAAGAAGATACCCTCCAGCCCGGGGAGCACCCAGCCGTAGAGAGCGTAGAGAACCAGCAGGGCCAGCCCCGCCCCGATGAGCCCCTGTACCGTCCCCTCGATGAGAAAGGGAAGCTTGATGAAGCCGTCGGTGGCCCCGACCAGCTTCATGATCCCGATCGCCTCCCGGCGCGCCCAGACGGTGAGTTTGACGGTGTTGCCGATCACGAAGACACTGGCCAGGCTTACCACCAGCCCGATCAGGATCGAGACCGCGGTCAGAGCGACCACCAGCCGATCGAAACGGCCGATCCATTCCTGCCCCGATACGACGTCGGCCACCTCCGGCATACCGGCCAGCGCGTCTGCGACCGCAGCGGCGCCTGCGGCGGTGCGCCGGTCCTCGACCATGAAGACGAGCAGGGAGGCCGGCAGGGGATTTTCATTCAGCAGGGCCAGGAGCGAGTCGCCGTACTCGGCGACGAAACGCTCCCGGGCCTGATCTTTCGAGATGTACTGCACCCGCTCCACCCCCGGCAGGGTGGCGACCCGGCCCCGGAGCAGGGCCAGGCTCTCGCCCTGTACCTCATCGGCCAGGAAGGCCTCGACATCCACCCGCGAGCGGATCTCGACCAGCGCCTCGCGTACGTTGAAGGTCACCACCAGGAACAGCCCGAAAACCAGGAGGGAGAGCATGATGGTGCCGACCGCGACGGTAGTCATCAGCGGTACCCGCCGGATCGACCGGTAGGCCTCGGCGAACGCGAAGGCCAGTCTCACGGGCACACCCCCGGATTTGATTCAAGGAGCCGGCCCTCGGCCAGATGCAGCCGTCGGACCGGCAGCCCTTCGATCAGCTGAAGGTTGTGGGTGGCCATCAACACCGCCGTCCCCTGCAGGTTCACCTGCTGGAACAGCCGGACGATCCCCTCCCCCGCCTCCCGGTCGAGGTTCCCGGTCGGTTCGTCGGCCAGCAGCAGGATCGGATCGTTCACCAGCGCCCGGGCCAGGGCGATCCGCTGCTGCTCCCCTCCGGAGAGTTCTCCCGGGTAAGCGCCCCGTTTGTGCCCCAGCCCGACCCGGGCGAGGGCCCAGGTCACCTTGCGGCGCACCACGCGCCGGCCCGCTCCGGTGACATGCAGGGCGAAGGCTACGTTCTCGTAGGCGGTGCGCTCCTTCAGGAGCTTGAAATCCTGGAAGAGCACGCCGAGCCGGCAGCGCAGGCGGGAGATGTCGCGGCGCCTGATCACAGCCGAGTTCAGGCCATCCACGATCACCTGTCCGGCCGTGGGGCGTTCCTCCAGGTAGATCAGTTTCATCACGGTGGATTTACCCGAGCCGGTTGGCCCGGTCAGGCAGGTGAAGCTCCCCCGCTCCAGCTCGAGCGAGATATCGTCGAGCACCCGGACGGCTCCGAAGTCCTTGGTGAGGTTGTACATCTGCACCAGCGGCATCTCTTCCTCCCGCCCCCGCGAACGGACAGCGCAGCCGTCATGATACCATAAAGGAACCCGTGGTACCGACAGGCTCCCGATGGTGTCAGGCGGGATCCCCGGGGGTGCCGGCTCCCTCCCCGACCAGCAGCGCGGCGGCGAGACGGCCGGCGGCGACGGTCGCCCGGGCGTCGGCGAGGCCCCGGCCGGCGATGTCGAAGGCCGTGCCGTGATCGGGCGAGGTGCGCACGATCGGCAGGCCGAGGGTGGTATTCACCCCGGCCCCGGCGGCCTCGGTCTTCACCGGGATGAGGCCCTGATCGTGATAGGGGGCCAGGACGGCGTCGTAGGCGCGCCAGCTCCGCCGCCCGAAGAAGGCGTCGGCGCTGAACGGCCCCTCCACGGCCATGCCCTCGGCCACGGCGGCGTCGCGGGCCGGATGCAGGATCAGACGCTCCTCCTCACCCTCCTCGCCCCCGCTTCCGCCGTGCGGGTTGAGCGCCAGCAGGGCGATCCGGGGTTCCGGCACTCCGAAGCGGAGACGCAGGCCGCGATCGAGGATCCGCAGCTTCTCGTGTACTCCTGAGATGGTGAGCCCCGCGGCGACTTCGCGCACCGGCAGGTGGGTGGTGATGAGCGCCACCCGCAGGCGCCCCCCCACCAGCAGCATCAGCGGGGTAACCCCGCCGCAGCGGTCGGCGAACCACTCGGTCTGGCCGGGAGCGGTGATCCCGAGGCAGTGCAGGGCCCGCTTGCTCACGGGGCCGGTGACGATCGCGGTGTCGCCGGGTGAGGCCAGAGCCGCCGTCGCCGCCTCCTCCAGCGCGGCCATGGCAACGGCGGCGCTTTCGGCGGAACCGGTTCCGGAGAAGAGCAGGCTCCCCACTGCGCAGGTATCGTCCCCGACTGATTCGGGAGCCGGCAGGCAGGATACTCCCCGCGCCGCCGGATCGGGCAGGGCGAGACGTTCGGCGGCGGTCTCCCACAGTCGAGGAGGGCCGGCCAGGAGGATCGTGATGTTCTCCACCCCGACCAGATCCGGGAGCGCGCGCAGCACGACCTCGGGTCCGATCCCGGCGGGATCACCCGGAGTCAGGATGAGGCGCCGGGCGGGGGCGGCGGTCACGGTTTTATCTCGATATACGTCTCGCTGCGGAGCTGCTGGAGGTACTCTTCGATCTGGGCGATCTGGCGCTGTTGTCCGATGTAGAACTCGATCCGGGCGAAATCGGCCCTCAGGATCAGCTCGATGGTGGCCTCGTTCATCGGCAGACGCTGGAAGTAGTAGACCCCCTCCGGGGCATCGAGGGGTCCGACCCACGACCCGGGTTCGAGCCTCTGGATCTGCCGGATCCACTCCTGGGGAAGGTTGCTGGTCTGAGGGGTGGCGTCGTAAGGGATCACGGCGAAGAACCCTTCGTTCGCCCCGGCTCCGGGAGCCTGGCTGAAGCGGGGGACGAGCGCGCCGAAATCCTCGCCCGCGGTCAGGGCGCTCTCGAGAGAGTCGATCTGTCCGGCCAGCGCCTGATCGGTCTGCAGTCCCACCAGGATATGACGGGCCCGGGCGTTGTTCTCATCGCGGGCCATGACCTGCACCAGGTGCCAGCCGAACTGGCTGCGCACCGGCCGGGACACCTCGCCCACGGGAGTGTTCCAGACGGTTGAATCGATGCTGGCCACGTAGGTGCCGGGGGGCGCCGAGCCCAGATCCCCCCCGGCCGCCCCGCTGCCGGCATCGGCCGATTCGCTCCGCGCGAGGGCGGCGAAATCCACGCCCCCCTCCACGATCCGGCGGCGCAGTTCCTCCGCCCGCTCCCGGGCCAGGGCATCGATCGCCTCGGGCGGCGGTGTCTCGAGGAAGATGTCCCGCAGGGGCATCAGATCGTCGGCCCAGTTGCTCAGGAAGGCCTCGGCTTCGCGCCGCGACACCGGGCTCTGCCGGATGCCGAGCTGCTGGAACAGCCGGCCCCGCAGCAGCTCGTTTTCGGCCATCTCCCAGCGACGTTCGCGCAGCTCCCGCTCGGTCATGCCCTCAGCGGCGAGCGCGTTCCGGAAGGCCTCCTCGCCGCCGATGTTCTCCCTGAGCTGGACGATCCACTGCTCCACGGCCGCATCCACCTCGCTCCGCGAGACGACGATCGAATCCCGCCTGGCCCGGGCCACGATGACCTTCTGGTTGATCAGAGCGTCGAGGATGTTGCGGCGCAGGCTGTCGGCTTCGGCTTCGCTGAGCGTTTCCGGATCGATCCGGCGGCTCTGCAGGTCGAGGTAGAGCTGCAGGTTCACTTCACTCTTCAGGATAATCTCGCTCCCCACGATCGCCGCGATGCCGTCGAGAGGGATCCGGTCCCCCTCGGGCTGCTGGGCCCGAACCGGGAGGGTGAGCGCCGTCAGCAGGAGGATGACCCCGACCGTTCGGGGGGGGGCGGGCCTCATCGTCCCCGCCCTCTTCCCAGGGCCTCGTAACCGGCCTGGGCATTGATGGCGACGTCGGCCTGCTCGAGCAGGCGCGTGAGCAGCTCGTCGAGCTTCACCTCCCGGAGATTCGAGGTCTGCCGCATCACGATCTCATCCCGAACTTCCTCCAGGGTGCGGGTCTGTCCCGCTTCCTGACGGTCGAGCACCTGGACCAGGGCGTAGCTCTCACCCACCCGCAGGGGGCGCGAGAGACTGCCGGGACGCTGTTCGAAGACGCTGTCACCGAGATCCTCGCCCAGCTCCCGGCGGGTCAGGTAGTCCAGTTCCAGATCTGCGGCGATGACTCGCCAGGAGGTGTCGGCGGCAACCTCGGTGAAAGTGCGCCCGCCGGTCACCGCCGAACGCGCCTGGTTGGCGTCCGCCTCGCTGCCGAACCACAGGATGTTGGCGCGGATCTCATCTTCCTCCCGCCGGAAGGATTCGATATTGCTCTGATAGTACGCGGCGATCTCCTCCTCCGAGATGAGCGGCTGCAGGTCGAGCTCATCTTCGAGGAAGGTGTCGATCATGATACTCCGACGGGCTTCGGCCAACCGCTGCTGGATCCGGGCATCACTGCCGTACCCCATTTCCTCCGCCGCCTGGAAGAGCAGTTCGTGGCGGACCCACTGGTGGAGATAGTCGGTGAACTCATCGCGGGTGGCCCGGCTGAGCGTCTCCTCCGGCACCAGCCGGCGCAGGTCACTCAGGGTCAGAACGGCATCTCCCACCTGGGCGATGACCGGTTCGGTATCGGCCGAGCTGCATCCGGTCGCCGGGAGGGCGATCGCGAGGGCGAGGCAGAGACCGGGGAACGGACGCCTTCTCCTCACCGGCAGTACGCTCATCCGACCGGTTCGGAGATCAACCACCCGACGACTCCGCGGCCTCCCGGCTGGCCTGGGCGACCTGTTCGGCGTACGTGCGCAGCAGCTCCATGTTCTTCTCGATTCGCGCCCGCCGCCAGGTCTCTTCCCTGAACGAATCCACGACCATGCGGCGGGCGGTCTCGTGTAGCCGGGTCGCAAGCCGGTCACGGATCGCCTCCAGCTCCTGTTTCTCCGGCGGATGGACGGCGGTGACCTGGAAAACGCTGAACCCGAGCGGTGTTTCGACGATCTCTCCGATCTCACCCACCGGAGTCCGGAAGACCGCCTCGCCGAGGGCGCCGAACTCCTCGCGCCGGATCGGAGCGAAACGTCCGAAGTTGCGCTGGGCTTCTCGACGGATAGTGTGGTGGTAGGCCAGCTGCTCCATCTCGGTACCGGCCCGGGCCTGTCGGAGTATATCCTCGGCTTCCTCACGGGTCGCCAGGAGGACCTCGACGAACCGGCGCCGTTCGGGCAGGTTGAACTCATCCGGATGGTTGTCGTAGTAGGCTTCCACATCGGCCGGTCCCGGCGGTGCGACCTCTTCCTGCAGCCGGTTCACCATGTTCGAGTAGAGATAGGAATCGACGTAGTTACGTCGGGCGATGACGTACTCCCTGGTCCGGTGGAGCTTGCGATCGCGGGCCAGCCCGGCGACGAAATCACTGATCGCCCAGTCGATGAAGCGGTCCCGCCAGTCCTCCAGGGTGATCGCGTTGTCCCGCTCCTGGGGATTGAGCTGGGCGAGCCGCTCCAGGAGATCGCCGGCGGTGTAGTTGCGGTCCCGGGAGGAGATGACGATGCGGCGGTTGTCCTCCCGGGTGAGTTCCGGAACCGCATTGAACGCCGGCAGGGTGGTGAAGGCCTCCTGGATCTGTTCGTGCAGCCAGCGGAACTGGTCCTCGTTCATCCTGAAACCGCCGTCCGCCCAGACGGTATTGGAGAATTCCTGCTCGGCGGCGGCGAGTTCCCGGTTGTAGATCAGGTCGCGGGCCGCCCGGTATTCCTCCTCCGGGGTTCCGCGGCTGCGGGGGCGGTTCTCGAGAACCTTCAGGAAGTGGTACTCCCCCCCCTGCTGGATCGGACCCTCCCACGATCCTACCGGGATCCGGTACGCCAGCTCCTGCATCTCGGGGTAGAGGGCGAGCGGGGCTTCGCCCCAGGCCAGCCACCCCAGATCGCCCCGGTGGACGACCACTTCGTTGTCCCGGGAGTACTGCACCGCAACGTCACTCCAGTCGTCGCCGGCCAGCAGCTGCTCGCGCACCTCCGCGGCCGCTTCCGGGGCGAGGACGACGATATGCTGGAAATGTCTCTCGTCGATCGAGCGTTCGAGAATCTGCTGCACTTCGGCTTCGTCGACGACCACTCGCTCGGCGATCTCACGCTGCTTGAAGAGGCGGTTCAGGAAATCCGTCTCGAACCGCCCGTACTGCCGGTGGAAGATGTCCTCTTTGAGCAGTCCCGCCCGGCGCCCCGTTTCCTGGATGAGGGTATAGCCGATCAGCTGGTCGAGCCGTTCGTTCAACGTCTGCAGTTCCTCCTCGGCGCTGCGGACCGGCGTGGTTCGGGGCAGATAGAACTCCTGGAACCGCGCCAGGGTGATCTCGTAGCCGTTCACTTCGGCGACCACCCCACCCTCATCCCATCTCGGCCGGGAGCAGGCGGGGAGGAGCACTGCGAGCAGAGCCGCCGACAGGGTGCATCCCGTCACTACGAACGTTCCCTCACCGCGACCCATGATCAGCACTCCCGGTTGAAGTTCCGGTGTTCATGAAGCTCGTAACGTATTCCGCTTCATCTTCCGTCAGCAAGAGGTTTCTGGCCTCGATCAGCCGCCCGTCGGGATCAGGTGAGTGAAGCTCGATCTCAAAGGTGAGCGGCGATCTCCCCCGGAAGCGGATCTCCTCACCGACCCGTTCGAGCAGCGCCTCCCACTCCCGGCGGTCGAAGGTGAGGTCGGGCCGGAACCGGGCCAGCAGCCTGTCCTTCTCTACGACCAGTGAGTCCAGGCCGAGTTCCGTCCCAACGGTGCGCAGCACCCCCACCTCGAGCAGGGCCCGGGCCGGCGGCGGCGGTGGTCCGAACCGGTCTATGAGTTCACCGACCGCCATCCGGATGTCGTCCAGGGTGCGCGCTTCGACCGTCCGCCGGTACAGTGCGATCCTGACCGCCGGAACGGGAATATAGGTCCCGGGCAGGTAGGCATCGCACCCCACTTCGATCCGGGGCGGGATCCGCAGCCCATCAGAGCGCCCGCCGGTTTCAGCGACGGCTTCGGAGAGCATCTGCTGGTAGAGATCGAGGCCCACCGCCGCGATGTGTCCATGCTGCTGCGGGCCGAGCAGATTGCCTGCTCCGCGGATCTCGAGATCGCGCATGGCCAGCTGGAATCCGGCTCCGAGATCGGAGTATTCCTGAACCGCCTGGAGGCGACGGCGCGCCTCCCGGGTCAGCGTGCGACCGCGCGGCACCAGGAGATAGGCGTACGCCCTCAGGTCCGAGCGCCCGACCCGCCCGCGCAGCTGGTAGAGCTGGGCCAGGCCGAGCCGGTCCGCCCGGTTCACGACCAGGGTGTTGGCATTGGGCAGATCGAGCCCCGATTCGATGATCATGGTCGAGACCAGCACGTCGACGGCCCCACTGGCGAACTCGATCATGACCCGTTCGAGCCGCCGCTCGCTCATCTGGCCGTGGGCGGTTCCGAAGCGGGCTTCGGGGACGAGCCGGGCCAGCAGGCGCTCGGCTGACCCGATCGACTGCACCCGGTTGTGAACGAAGAACACCTGCCCGCCCCGTTCCAGCTCCCTCCGCACGGCCGTCTCGATGAGGCGTTCATCGAAGGTCACGACCTCGGTATGAACCGGCAGCCGATCCTCGGGCGGAGTGGTGATGATGCTGATATCCCGCAGGCCCGAGAGGGACATGTGGAGGGTGCGCGGGATCGGTGTTGCGGTCAGGCTCAACACATCGACCCGGGAGCGCAGCGCGCGCAGCCGTTCCTTGGCCCGAACCCCGAAGCGGTGCTCCTCATCGATGACGACGAGACCGAGTCGGGCGAAGTCGACATCGGATGAGAGGAGGCGGTGGGTGCCGATTACCAGGTCGGTCGTACCGGCGGCGAGCCCCTCGAGGGTGCGGCGCTGCTGGGCCGGGGTCCGGAAGCGGCTGAGCATCTCGATCCGGACCGGGAAGGGGTCGAGCCGGGTCCGGAAGGTCTCCAGATGTTGCTGGGCCAGTACCGTCGTCGGCACCAGGACGGCCACCTGCGCCCCGCCCTCGATCACCTTCAGGGCTGCCCGGATCGCCACCTCGGTCTTGCCGTAGCCCACATCCCCGCAGATCAGGCGGTCCATCGGCTGGTCGGTTTCCAGGTCGGTCTTCACCTCGACCACCGCCCGGGCCTGATCCGGGGTTTCGGTCCAGGGGAAAGAGGCCTCTAGTTCCTCCATCAGCAGGTCGTCGGGGGGATAGGCCGGGCGACGGACCGTTTCGCGCCCGGCGTAGATCCGGGCCAGTTCCCGGGCCATCTCCAGGAGGTCGGTGCGGGTCCGCTCCACGGTCCGCTCCCACCCCACACCGCCGAGGGTGTTCAGTGGCGGGGGCGAGTCGGGATCGGCCCCGGCGTAGCGCTGCACCCGCGCGAGCTGGTCCACCGGCACGAGCAGTCGATCCCCCCCTGCGTAGGTCAACTCGAGGAGCTCGTGGTGCAGGCCGTCGACCACCATTACCCGCAGACCGTCGAAGCGGCCGATCCCGTGATCGACGTGGACCACCAGGTCGCCCGGATTCAGGGCCCGCCAGGACGACAGGGCGCGGCCTGGCGTCATCCGCCGGGCGGGAATGCGCCGGGGGCGGCTGAAGAGTTCGTGATCGGGCCAGACGGCCAGCCCGGCTTCGGGCCAGGTGAAACCCCGTTCCAGCTGTCCGATCTGCACGTCGAGGGGAACGGCCTCGGTATCATCCCCGGCGAGAAGGTCGGTGAGGCGGCTGCGCTGCCCGGCGTCATCCACCAGGATGATGGTGCGGATGCCCCCGTCGGCCAGCGTCCTGATCCGTTCGCGCAGGACCGCGAAATCCCCGGTGAAGGTCGCCGCCGGACCGGCCCTGGTGGTCAGAGTGGGGGCCCGGGCCGGGGTGATGAGGGGCAGATCGGCTCCGGTAAAGGCGGTTGCGAGCCGTTGCGGCATATCCTCCGCGGCCAGGATCAGCTCCGGCGGCGGCCAGCCCGCCGGAGCGGTCTTCCCGGCATACCGGCGGCGTGCTTCGGCGCGGGCTTCGGTCATGAGCGGGTCGATCCGCTCCGGTTCGAAGCGGGCGACCAGGGTGTCGGCGGGGAGCAGGTCGGTCACACTCCCGATCCGCTCGAAGAAGAGGGGGTAGTACCATATCAGACCGTCGGGCCGCCCCCGTTGTTCCAGGGCCGCGCCCAGGGGCGTCCCCCCGATTGAATCGGGATCGAGTCCCTCGAGCCGGGCCGCCGCTCTGGCACGGGCGGCGGCATCGAGGATGAAAGGCGCCGCGGCTGGCACTATGGTGCGGCCGAGGCTTCCGATCGTCCGCTGGTCCCGCAGGCTGAACTCCCGCACGCTCTCGACCTCATCGGCCCAGAACTCGATCCGCACGCCGGCGGCCCGGCCGGGGACCACGACATCCACCAGGCCGCCCCGCACGGCGAACTCCCCGGGTCGTTCCGCCATCGGCTCGCGTTCGTAGCCGGCCGAGACGAGCCAGGCCGTCAGGGACGCGAAGTCGCGATGCTCTCCCTCCGCGATCTCGAGGGACAGATTCTTCAGATCGTCCCCGGCGGGAACCTGGAGCAGGAGTGCGGCACCCGACGCGACGACGATCCCGGGGGAGGGATCCGGAGAGAGGAGCCGACGCAGGGCCTCATGGCGCCTGACGATCAGGGTGGGGGTCGGGGTGAATTCCTCGTATGGCGCGAAGGGCACCGGCGGCAGCAGCGCGACCGTCTCGGCACCCAGGAGTTCGGAGAAATCGAGGGCGGCCGCTTCCGCCTCCTCGGCCCCGGGGAAGACGGCCAGCATGGGACGGCTGAGCCGGTCCGCGAGGACGGCCATCAGCACGATCCCGAGCGAACCCGGCAGGGCCGGCAGGATGACCCGTTCACCCCGCTCGAAACGGTCCCTGAGTCCGGCTGCCAGCGGCGTGCTCAGCAGCGCCTCCCGCCACTCCGGCAGCAGGGGAGCGCGGGAGTCGGGCGGAGCGGGGGTCATTTCAGACCGTACCGTTTGAGTTTCCGGTAGAGGTTGGCGCGGTCGGTATTCAATCTCTCGGCGACGCGGGAGACGACCCCGCCCGCCGCGGTGAGTTCCTGCCGGAGCAGACTCTCTTCGTACTCCTCGATCAGGTCGCGCAGGCTGCGCTCGCCATCGGCCGGCGGCGGTTCGGGCGCGGGAGCGGTGCCGAGAACCTCTCCCACGCGCTGAGCGTCGACCGCTTCCCCCTCGTAGAGGATCATCAGGCGTTCGATCGTATTGCGGAGCTGCCGGATGTTGCCGGGCCAGGTATCGTTGCGCAGGGCGTCCAGTGCGCCCGGGGTCAGATCGATCGGGCGCCGGTCGTTCCGTCCGGCGAAGCGGGTGATGAACTCCCGCACCAGTTCCGGGATATCATCGAGCCGGTCACGAAGCGGCGCCACCTGGAGCGGCATCACGTTCAGACGGTAATAGAGATCCTCCCGGAAGCTCCCCGCCTCGATGAGCCGGGTCAGATCGCGGTTGGTCGCTGCTATCACCCGCACGTCGACGTGCAGGATCTCCTCACCGCCCAACCGCTGTACCTCCCCCTCCTGGAGCACCCGGAGCAGGCGGGCCTGGGCCTCGGCGCTGGTATCGGCCACTTCATCCAGGAAGATGCTGCCGCCGTCCGCCTGCTCGAACCGCCCCCGGTGGCGACCGGTGGCCCCGGTGAAGGCTCCCCGCTCATGTCCGAAGAGCTCCGACTCGATGAGTTCGCGCGGGATGGCCGCGCAGTTCACCTGCACGAACGCCTGCTCCGAGCGCGCGCTCACCGCATGCACGGCGCGGGCGACCAGTTCCTTCCCCGTCCCGCTCTCACCCAGAACGAGAACGGTGGCGTTGGTGGGGGCCGCCTTGCGGATCTGCTCGCGCAGCCGCTGCATGGCGGCCGACTCGCCCACCATCCGGGCCTGCTCGCCGGCTTCGGCGCGCAGACTCTCGTTCTCCCGCCTGAGCCGGGCGATCTCCATGCCCGCGGCCACTTCGGCCAAGACCCGCACCGGATCCAGCGGTTTCTCCAGGAAATTCAGGGCTCCCAGCCGGGTCGCCCGCACCGCCGCTTCGAGGGTGGCCTGTCCGCTCATCATGATGACCGGACTGCGGCACCCTTTCTCCTTGAGCCGGGCCAGAACCTCCAGTCCGTCGATCCCGCCCAGGACCATGTCTAGCATGATGAGGTCGGGTGTCGAGCGATCCACGCTCTCCAGGCCTTCCTCCCCCGAAGCAGCGGTCGCCGCCCGGTACCCTTCATCTTCGAGCAGACCGAGCAGGCTGCTCCTGATGCCGCTCTCATCATCGATGATCAGGATCAGACCGCTCATCCCGCCTGCCCTTCAGCGGGCGTGATGTGAATACGCATCTGCGCCCCCCGCCCCGGCCCCTCACTGGCCGCCTCCAGGTGCCACGAATGATCCGCCACGATCCGCGCCACCATGGAGAGACCCAGTCCCATGCCGCGGGTTTTAGTGGTGAAGTCCGGGTCGAAGAGCCGGGGCGCCGCCTCCGGTTCGAAGCCGAGCCCGGAGTCGCATACCTCGATCACGATCTCACCCGCTGCCCGCCCGAGCCGGATATCCACCCCCCCTCCACCCGCCTCCTCGACGCTCTCCACGGCGTTCTTGATCAGGTTGATGAGCGCCCGCTTCACCAGGTCGGCGTCCATGATCACGGTCGGGATCTGTCCTTGGACCGTCACCGCGAGGCGCACCGTCCGCGGTCCCTCCTGGAAGAGCGCGACGGCTCCCCGCACCACCCCCTCGAGATCGCCAGGCGTCATCACCGGCTGGGGGAGCTGAGCGAACTCACTGAAGGCGGCGGCCATGCGTCGCAGCGCCTCCACTTCCTCATTCATGGTCTGAAAGGATTCCCTGATGGCCGCATCACCGGCCAGGCGACCGTCGGCTTCGAGGCGGGTCTTGATCCGGTGCAGGCCGATCTGGATGGGGGTGAGGGGGTTCTTGATCTCATGGGCTATCCGGCGGGCGACATCGCGCCAGGCCGCCTGTTTCTCGGCCGCGACGATCTGCTCCCGCGCCTCGCGGATCTGCCGGGTCATGACGTTGAAGCTGTCCACCAGAACCCGCATCTCGTCGCGGGCATTCACCACGACGCGGGTGGAGAGATCCCCGGAGGCCACCGCCTCCATCCCCCTGGCCAGCTCCACGACCGGACCGCTCACCCCCCGCGCCAGGAGCCGGGCGGCGAGGAAGGAGCCCAGGGTGAGGAGAACCATCCAGAGACTGGCCAGGGTCCAGACGAACTCCGCCATACCGCGGCCGCCCAGCCGCGTCACGTCGCGGAAACGGTCGAGTCCCTCCTCGAGGGTATAGCGGGCTTCGACCGTCCGGGGGCTGATCCAGGTTCCGGCGGCATGGATGTCCCCGGAGTCCGGGGGCTGCAGCAGCAGCATGTAGACGCCGACGGAGCGGTGGGTGAAGAGCACGTGTTCCTCGAGGGTAAAGGCGACATCTTCGAGTATCCCCGGCTGTTCCCGGCGTGGATCGGGGGGTGGATCGAGGAGTGAATCGGGCGCTCCGCCACTGCCCGCGGTGAGTTCGGCGAGTTCCCACGCGCCCGTTTCACCCCGGAACCAGCGCATGGTGAAATCGGGCGGGGAGATGTTCCGGGGATCTCCGGGAGCCGGTCTCTCACCGAGCAGTTCCCGCTTCCACGCCTCCAGCCGCGCTTCCTCCCCGCTCAGACTGTCCCTGACGACATCGAGCCCGCGTTCGAGGGCATCATCGACCGGCAGCGTTACGACCAGACCCCGCAGCCAGTCCACCGCCGTGCCGGCGATGTAGACCAGGGGAACGGCGGGGACGAGCACGAAAAGGATCAGGGCCAGGGTGAGCTTGAGCTGGAACCGGCTGTGGCGGGCGGGCTTGCGCCAGCGGTAGATGACCACCACCGTGATCAGCACCGCGAGCACGATGGTCCAGGTGAAGAAGATGGCGACGGGAGGCAGGGATGAGCCCGTCATGACTTACCGCTCCGGCAGGTCGGCGGGGCGGAAGCGCCGGCTCTCGCCGCTGAGTTCCTGTTCTCCGAAGCCCGCGGCGCTCATCAGGACCCGGGCGAGCCGTGATCCGACGCCCGCGCCGCGATCGTCACGCCGCCGGTCCTGCTGCTGGTCCCGATCGCCGGATCCCCCCACCCACGTCCTGATCTCGTCGATCGTTTCAACGGCCATCGGCTGGTAGCGGGCCCGGGCGACGATGTAATAGGTGGCCTCCGGATCGAGTCTGAGATCATCCAGCGTGCCCATGAAGACGTCGGCCTGGTGGGTACACTGCTCCACGACCTGGTCGAAGTCGTCTGTCCGCAGACGGATATCCGTGCTCAGGACCCGGTACTGCCGCTCAAAGGAATCGAAGGTGACCCGGAAGGGCAGCACCTCGAGTGTATACACCCGGCTGTCGAACCATCCACGGCGTTCGCGATAGAGTTCGAAGAAGAAATCGAGCGCCGCCGTTCCCCCCTGCTCGATGGTGCGCCGCGTCTCGGCATCGAAGAGACCGGCGGTCTCAACAGCGAAATGCAGACCGTCGTCGGAGCGCCAGATCTCCCCGACCGCCAGTGACGGTTCGGCCGCCCCGGCCGGCTCCTCCTGAGCCAGGATCGGCCTGCCGCCCGCCGGGAGCGCGATCGCGAGCAGGATGACTGTCAGGTTTCGTGGCACTCGACTCCCCACATGCGTCGAGGTTCTGTCGGCTCAGCGTTCGACGATCGTGATCGATCCCAGACCGCCGCGGATATCCAGCCAGAGGTCGCTCTCCCCCCGGCTCGCGCCGGGGCTTGAGGCGTAACGGCCATCCTGGCGCCAGCCCTGCGGCAGGTCCACCTCGGCGATGAACCGGGCGATCCGTGCTTCGACCCGCATACCGGCCGGCACTACGATCCTGATCTCTCCCATCTCCAGATCCACCCGCACCTCCCGCCGCATCCTTACCGAACCGGAGAAATCCAGGGTGGTGGAGCCGGCGAACCCATTGATGTCCAGTACCTCAAAGGGAACATTCCCGAGCCCGGCGAGGTTCAGCTCCCCCATCTTCAGATCGACGGTCAGGCGCGGGATCACCTTTTCCAGGGGATCGGGGAATTCGGCGTTCAGCTCCCCCGCCCAGAGATCGATCGCGCACCCGCTCAGGTCCAGTCCGCTCCCGTCCAGTTCAACGACTCCGGCCTTGAGGGATATGTCGAGATCGACGGGGACGTTGGGGGGGAGCAGGATCTCCAGGTCGGATTCGGACTCCTCCTCCTCGGGATCGAAGGAGAGCCCGTCCATGTCCACGTCGGCTTCGAACAGGTTCCGCTCGGCGTCCCACGACAGGGTACCGGAGAACCTCCGGGAATGGTACCGGTATCGGGCGCGGCCCTCCCGGCCGTGCGGGAGCCCTTTGATCGTGATCTCGGCGGCGTCACCCCGGACCCGCGCCGTCATCGGGCGCGAGGCGTCCGGGACGAAGGTTTTGGTGAGCGTCTCCTGCTGCTGCTGAGCGGCAAAGAGCATCGAGCTGGCGAGCAGGAGCATCAGGAGGGTGATCACCAGCGCCTTCAGGGTCTGTCGTTGCGGTGTCGTCATTGTCCCACCCTCCTAGAAATCGACCATCAGCCGGATGTAGTAGCTGACTTCCTTGGATTCCCCATCCAGCGGCCGGGCCAGTTCGACCTTCAAGAAATCGCTGCCGAACGGCGCGATGCCGAGCCCTACGCTCCGCATGCCCTTGTCTGGGTAGAGATCGGTATACAGGCCTGTTCCGGGATCGGTGTACCAGGCCAGTCCGTAGTCGAAGAAGAGAGAGAGGGCCCAGTCATTGAAGAAGGGGGACCAGTCACTGCCGCCCAGGGTGTACTCCACCGTCCCCAGGAAGAGCCGGTCACCGGTGAGCTGCTTGAAGTCGTACCCCCGCAGGGTACCGATCCCGCCAAGGTAGAAACAGTGCTGCACCGGCAGAGTGAACCCGTCCTCGACCTTGGCCGAGGCGGCCCGGACCCGGAACCAGAGGTGGTCTACGCGGCTCAGGCTCAGGCGACCCTTCAGTTCTCCCATGAGCCGCTCGTATGTGAACGCTCCTCCGCCCGATACCAGGCCCTGGTGATCGACGTTCTCGAGCGACGCTTCCAGGTTCAGACCGAAACCCCGGTACCGGTACGCGTTGTACCCGAGGTCGTACTGCACGAAGTAGACCAGCCGCTTGAGGTCCCCCTCGTCGGCCGGCGCGAAGACGCGCTGAGCTGGATCCGGATCCCAGGTGGTGAGCCAATCGTTCTCCCGGAAAGTACCGTCCTTCTTCCCGAACAGCGCCCAGTTGGTCTCGCGCTCCACCGCCTCCTCGCTCTCCTGGAGATACCGTGCGCCGAGATGCAGGCGGGGCATGGGGGTGACGCGGAGGTATGCCTGCCAGCCGTCGGTGAGGTAGTAGTCCTGGTAATCGTACCGGGCGAAGAGCGCGTAGAGGTCGTTCTCGTTGGGGTAGAGGTACCAGGTGTCCTCGGACTCGAGCTGCCGGTGGACCGATCCGCCGATCTCGATGGGCATATCCGGCAGCCAGTACCGGCTGAGGCCCAGTCGATAGTAGATCCGCCGGCTCGAGAACCCGTAGCCCAGACCACCATAGAAACTGATGGCCGCCGGCCCCCAGTCCCTCTGGCTGTTGAAGATCTGGCCCTGGAAGGTGAACCCGTCAATCCGGTTATAGGCGAAGAAACCGAGTGGGAAATTCCCGTCGTAGAGAAAATCGTACGAACCCCACCGGCGGTAACGGTGCCATTGCCGGCTGTCCCGTTCCCAATCCCGTATCTGGTCCGGTCGGTTCCAGGCGGTTTCCTGCGTCGCCAGTTCCTCGAATCCGGCCCGCCGGACGATCCGCGCCCACTCCACCTCGCGGCCCTGTCGTCTCAGGCCCGCAACGGTCGTGCTGATATTGCTGCCCGTCACCACCCCGGAATCGCGGATCCCGACATTCCCCCCGATGCTGACCGCATCCCCCTGGACCAGTCCGTCCCCGAGTATCTGGACGTTGCCGTAGATTACGACCACGGTCCCCTCCACCGTCCCCCTGATGGTGGCATCCCCATCCTTCACCACCACCCAGCCGCGGATCTCGCCGTCGACCGTGAGATGACCGCCTTCCACAACCAGATCGGTGCGCACCACCTCGCTCCGGGAGATCCGGTAATCGCCGTGCACCCGGCGTGGCTCCTGCCGATTGAGGGCCGCGTCGGGGCCGCTTTCTCCGGCCGTGGCGGCGGTGGTCGATCGCACCGGCAGAGCCAGGATGAGCATCGCGCCTATGATGACTGCCCGTTTCATCACCTTACTCCTTCGCCTCTCGCGGGGTGAGAACCCGTCCCCACAGTCCCGGTACATGCAGACCGGACACCGGAGAAGAGAGCACATGCCGTGCCAGCATGGGTCAGGGGACATCAAGGCGTAGTAATCCCTTGTCTGAAAGCATGATAGCGCAACGCTGTCGTGTCCACAATCGGTGACACACGGGGCCGTTCTGTGTCACCCTGCAACATATACGTCGGCGTCACTGTGTCAAGGAGACACGTAGGTGCCGCGGCTGCTGCGCTCACCTGGCCCCGATCCCCGACCGGAATGGTTATCCACACCCCCGGCAAAAACAGGACCGGGTTGGAGAAAGTCTATCTACAGGGGTTTCCGGAGTACCCGCCGGGGATATCCCCCTACCTGTCAACACCGCCCGCTACACGTTCCGATCGCCGGAACCACTGTCTTACCCCGCTCTCCCCCGCCTCCGGCCGGACGCGGTCTTCTTCGCGGCGGTCTTCTTCACGGCGGTTTTCTTAACGGCGGTCTTCTTCACGGCGGTTTTCTTCACGGCAGTCTTCTTCACGGCGGTCTTCTTCACGGCGGTCTTCTTCGCGGCGGTCTTCTTCGCGGCGGTTTTCTTCACGGCGGTCTTCTTCGCGGCGGCTTTTGAGCCGGCGGGTGTCTCCTCCGTCACGATGTCTTCCGGCGGTGCACCGGTTTCCGTTCCGTCTCCCGATCCGCTGTCGAGTTCGATCGCCGGAGGCGTTTCATCCCCGCCGTTGATGTCCTCTTCTGCGACCCGGGCGACATCCACGACCAGGTCGCCCTCGCCCATGTTCATGAGCCGCACCCCCTGGGTGTTGCGCCCCATGACCGAGACGCCCGCCGCGGCCTGGCGGATGATCTGACCACTGCGGGTGATGAGCATGAGTTCGTCTGTGTCCACGACCTCACGCAGTGAGAGAACATCGCCGTTGCGTTCGCACTCCTTCATGGTGAGCACGCCCTGCCCGCCGCGGTGATGAACGGGGTAATCGCTGATCTTCGTCCGCTTGCCGTATCCGTATTCCGAAACAGTCAGGATGTAGCCTTCCCGTCGGACCACCACCATGCCGACCACGGTGTCGTCTTTCCTGGTCCGGGTGATCCCCTTGACGCCGCGGGTATTCCGTCCCATGGGTCGCACATCGTCTTCGGAGAAGCGGATCGTCTTCCCCTTGCGCGTGCCGATGATCACGTCGCAGGAACCGTCGGTGATATCGGCATCCACCAGCGAGTCCCCGGCCACGATGTCGACGGCGATGATGCCGTCCCGGCGGGGATTGCCGTAATCGGGCAGCGGTGTCTTCTTCACCAGGCCATGCTCGGTGGCGAAGATGACATAGCGCCCCGCCTCGAATGCCTTGACCCAGACCACCGCTCGGATTGTTTCTTCCTTCTCGATCTGGATGAGGTTGATGATCGGTCGCCCCTTGGCCAGTCGCCCGCCCTGGGGTATGTCGTAGACCTTGAGCCAGTAGCATTTGCCTCGGTCGGAGAAGAAGAGGATATAGGAGTGGGTCGAGGCCACGAAGAGGTGCTCGACGAAATCCTCCTCCTTCGTTCC
>CAYSYY010000013.1:0-20563 GCA_964435265.1 uncultured Gemmatimonadota bacterium | reverse complement strand
GGACCGCGCCGGCGCTCGGGGCCACCCGGGCCGATCCCGCCCGGCTCCTGGCGCGCGGGGGAACGGCTTCAAGCGGGCTGAAGGAAGGCCGCCTGCGCCGCATCCTGGTGACGGCCGAAGTAACCCTGGCGGTAGTTGTCCTGGCCACGACCGGCCTGATCCTGCAGGGCTATCTGAACTTCCGGGCCATCGATCCCGGCTACGAAGAAGAGAACCTTCTCACCGCCACGATCTTCCTGCCCTCCTTCGCCTATCCGACCGACCAGGAGAAGGTGACTTTCTTCACGACCCTGCAGGAGCGGCTGAGCGCGGTGCCCGACGTGATCAGCGCCTCGGCCACCACCGGTCTGCCGGAGGGCCACCAGCTCTGGGGCCGGAGCCTCACCGTCGAAGGCCACGTCAACGATCCGGAAGAGCCTGCCGATATCTCCCTGTTCTGGGTGATCGGGCCCGGTTACTTCCGTTCCACCGGCACACCTCTGCTCCAGGGGCGGGATTTCACCGCCGACGATCAAGCCATCGGAGCGCCGCCGACAGTGATCGTGAACGAGACTTTCGTCCGGCAGTACTGGCCGGAGGAGAATCCTCTGGGGAAGCGACTGCACTGGGGCGGTCCCGGGGACGACCGGCCCTGGATCGAGGTCATCGGGGTGGTGACCGACATCGGCGGACACGACCCGGATACTGCATCCCGGAGCGGGTGCTACATCCCGATCGGGTCCTATCCCCCCGACCGGATGCACCTGGTGGTGCGCACCGGAGGCGATCCGCTCGAGATGATAGAGCCGCTCAAGGAGGTCCTCGGATCGATCGCTCCCGACCTGCCGCTTTTCGAGATCGCGACCATGGAGGAGATCCTCCAACGGGAGCACTGGCCGATCACGCTCGGCACCTGGGCCTTCGTCGTCTTCGCGGCGATCGCGCTCATTCTTGCCGCGGTGGGGATCTACGCCGTCATCTCGTACACGGTCTCACGCCGGATGCGGGAGATGGGCATCCGCTTCGCGCTGGGCGCTGCTCCGTCGGACATCACCCGTCTGGTCCTGGTCCGGATCGGTCGGATGACACTGACCGGCGTGTTGATCGGGAGCGCGGTCGGGATCGGCATCATGTTCGCCCTCTCGAGCCTGCTCTTCGGTCTGGCCTCCCCGACCGTGATCCTGCCGCTGTCAGTAGCCGTGCTGATGCTGGGTGTCGGCCTGCTGGCGGCATATCTGCCCGCCCGGCGGGCTCGCAGCGTGAATCCGGTTGATGCGGTCCGGGAGGAATAATCGGTCGGTGCGATCGGGAAATCCTTATTCGTAATTCAGCGTAGTGACCGGATCGATCCGGGTCGCCCGGCGGGCCGGCAGGATGCAGGCCCCTGTTGCGATCACCGAAAGGATCGCGATGACCACGGCATAGACGACGGGCTCGAGCGGCTGCACGCCGAACAGCAGAGTGTGGACCAGTCCGGTGAGGATGAGCAGGGTGATCGCCAGGCCGGCAAGGAGCCCTATGCCGAGCACCTTCAGCCCCTGCCGCAGCACCAGCCCGAAAACGCGCTGCGAACCGCTTCCCAGTGCCAGCATGATGCCGAGTTCCCGGGTGCGCTGGCTCACCACGTACGCCAGTACGCCGTAGATCCCGACCGCCGCCAGGAAGAGCGCCACCCCCGCGAAGACGATCAGCAGGAGCATCGTCGCCCGCCGGGCCTGTACCGATCCTTCGATCATCCCGGTCATGGTCTGCACCCCCGAAAAGGGCAGATCGGGATCGATGCGTGCGAGTACGTCCTGGATCGGCCGGGTGAGTGTTTCCGGTGCGACCCCGGTGCGGACAGCCAGGCGCATGAAGTTGTTGATCCCCTGCATCATGGGCAGGTAGTAGCCGCCCGAGTGGTCGGTCTCGGAGAGGCTGTTCTGCTGGATCTGCCCCACCACCCCGATGATGCGGTGGATCAGACGGGGATCTTCCTCCATCCCCGGCGCGCCGCGCAGCATGAGCTTGCCCAGCGGGCTTTCGTCGGGCCAGTACCGCCGGGCGAGCCATTCGTCGATCACGACTACGTTCTCCGATCCGGCGGTATCGGCGGCCTCGAAATCCCGTCCCTCGAGCAGAGGGATACCCAGAGTCGCGAAATACCCCGGTGAGACCCGGGTGCGGTAGGGTGAGAGTACTGACTCCCCTTCGGCGAATTCATACCCCAGCGGCATGATGACGCTCGAGTTGTCGTTCCCGCTGAAGGGAAGCATGTCGGTGACCGCCGCCGCTTCGACTCCCGGTAATGACCGTACCTCGTCGAGCAGTCGGCCGGCGAAGCCCCGCAGGCCGGCCCCGTCGGGATAGCGGGCCTCGGGGAGCATGACCATGCCGGTCAGGACATTCTCCGGCTCGAAACCCGGTTCCACCTCGAGCACCCTTCGGAAACTGGTGAAGAGCAGGCTCGCCCCGATGAGCAGAGCGAAGGCGACCGCCACCTGCACCACGGCCAGGGCATCGCGCAGCAGCAGGGTCCGGCGGCCGGCCGTCGTGGTCCGACCCGTCTGCCGGAAGACGGTGCTCAGATCCATCCGGAAGAGACTGAAGAGCGGGATGGCGCCGAAGATAACGCCTGAGCCGACAGCAAGCAGAAGAGTGACAATGAGCACGGTCGCATCGAGGCCGATATCGGCCCCCCGCGGCAGCTGCCGGGCGCCGAGGACCTCGAGGAGTCTGAGACCGAGGGCCGCCACCCCGAGTCCGAGCAGGCCGCCCAAAACCGCCAGAAGCACACTCTCGCTCAGGAGCTGCCGGGTCAGCCGGGTCCGTGAGGCCCCGATCGCGAAACGGGTCGCCAGTTCGGCCAGCCGGGCTCGTGAACGGGCCAGCTGCAGGTTGGCGATGTTCACGCAGCCGATCAGCAGGACCAGCAGAACCCCGGCCCAGAGCATGTAGAGCGAGGGAGCGATATCGCGGACCTGGAAACTCTGCAGGAAGTGCACCTGGGTGTGGAAGCCGGCGTCGGCGAGGATCCGTTCGGCGTTCGGGATGGGGGACTGCGCCGTGAGCGATGTATTGAGCGCGGCGATCTGCCCGATCGCCTGTTCGATCGAGGCTCCCGGAGCCAGCCGGGCGATCATCTGATAGGAGTTGCTGTGCAGGTTGTCGAGTCCGCGCTCCTGTTCGGTAAGCGGAATGGGCAGGTAGAAGCTCGGCGCCCGGTTCCCGAACCGGAATCCCTCCGGCACGATCCCGATGATGGTGTAGTCGCCGCCGTCGATGCGCATACTCAGCCCCAGTACCTCAGGATCCCCCGCGAACCGCTCCTGCCAGAAACCATGGTCGAGGATGACCTTGAACTGGTTCCCGATATCCATTTCCTCGTCGGTGAAGTTCCGCCCCCGGGCCGGCTCGACGCCGAGGGTGGTGAAGAAGGAGGGCGTGATCCGCATGGTGTACACCCGGCTGGGACTCTCCCCTTCTCCGATGGTGCTGGCCGAGTTCTGGTACAGCGCCAGATCGGCGAAAGCGTCGACGGCCTCGCGGCGGAAGAAGTAGTCGGAGGAGGAGTTCGATCCGATCGGCGCCCCGGCGTTGGGGTAGGAGTTGAAGACCATGAGGAGCCGGTCGGCGTCCGCATAGGGAAGGGGACGCAGCAGGATGGTGTTGATGGCGCTGAAGATGGTCGCGTTGGCCCCGATGCAGACCGCCAGGGTCAGCAGCGCCGTGATCGTGAACGCCTTCTCTTTGACGAGGAGTTTTGTGCCGAAGCGCAGATCCTGGAGCAGCGTGCGCATGTGGTCCCTCCCGAGGTGTCGATCCTCACCGCGGTGCCCCCCACACGGCACCTGCCATGGTACATTTCATGCTACGGAAGGAACCTTCAGCCGGTTTCGCTCTCTCTCCCGGTCGCCCGAGGATCCTTCCGGCCAACAGTGATCCGGATACCGGTGAAGGTCCCGAACTCCCGGCACTCCTGCACGGTGAGCCCGGCCTCCCGCATCAGCCGGGCTTCATCGCGCATGAGATCCCCGAAACGCTCCCATAGGCGGGCCAGGGCGGTGCCGACGCGGTTGCCGTCGGAGGGAAGGCAGGCATCGACGAGGGCGAGGGTGCCGCCGGACCCGAGGACGCGCGCCATCTCGGCCATGGCGGCGGTCCCGTCGGGGATGGCGCTGAAGGTGAAGGTGGTGACCAGGCAGCCGAAGCTCTCAGACCGGAAGGGGAGAGCTACGGCATCGGCCCGGATGAGCCGGACCGGAAGATCGTGCCGGCAGAGCCGTCGGCGCGCCTGCCGGATCATGCCGGGCGAGAGATCGCAGCCTACCGCGAGCGGGAACCGACGGGAGAGGGTGGTCAGGAGCACTCCGGGGCCGGGTCCGATCTCGAGAACGGGACCTTCATCGGGCAGCCACGGCAGGACGGCCTCGATATACCGCCGCCACATCGGCAGCATCCGCATGGCGGGACCGTAGAAAGGAGCGATGGCATCGTAGAAGCGCCGGTAGGCGAAAGCCGGTTTCATGGTATCCGGGACCCGGGGAGAGGCCTCGTATCGATCGTACTCACCACCATGTCACGATCCGGTCGTGGGCAAAGATCTGCTCGAGCAGCCCGTCGTAATCGATCCCGACTTCGAACAGGGGGATGACCGTGGTTCCCTCCTCGCCGGCGAGGGTGTCCATCAGGGTCCGGATCGTTTCGTCGGGATCAGAGCGCAGGAGACAGAGCGTTCTCATGGCGGATCCTCAGGCGAAGGGGATGATGATATCCGCAGTCCGGAGCACGGAACCGATCTCGACCGCCGTCAGCAGGTCGAAGCCGTACCGCTCGACATTGGCCGGAACATTCGAGAGACGGCGGCCGGGCATCTCTTCGAGGAACTCCAGCAGCTCACCGAACTCTTCCTCGTCGGGGATGACGCTGTCGAGCACGCACAGGGTGCAGCGGTGGTTCATCAGGGCCAGTCCCAGGGTGGAGCGGAGCCCCTCGAGGCAATCCCCGGGGCGGCGGATCAGGAGAGCGACCGTCTTCTCTGTGCCCATCGTACTACAGGACCAGATACCGGTCGCAGTGCGCGATCAGGTGATCGTGACGGGCCTGGGTTACGAAAGCCTCGTCGGTGAGACCCGGGACGGGACGGGTGAGCCCGTGTTCTGAGAAACTGCGATCGCAGATCGAAACCGTCGCCCCCGCCGTCAGTTCACCGAACCGCTCCTCCCGGATCAGCCGGACACCGTTGTGGCTGAGGAAGACCTCGACCGCGGTATCCCCACGCTGCCCCGCCGCCCGGACCAGACCGAGGAGATGATCGAATCCGGCGTCGGCGGTGACGAATATGCCCAGGGTGCGGGACACGGCGGATTCCCTCTTTTCAGGCGGCGCGATCAACCATAGTACACCATTCCGTAATTAGGCTCGCATTCGAGGGCCGATGCATTCCGCCCTGCGGTGTTGCTCGTCGTCGCAATAGCCACCACTATTCCTCCTCCTCGCGCCTTGCCGGCCGGACGCCTCGGCCCTCTCGATACGTTACCATACATACGGAACGGTGTACTTAGTAGTCGGGGGCGTTCTCCGGTTTCCACTTGATGTTGCAGCCGATGCTCGGGAGCTGATCTCCGGGAACCGGTTCGCCGGCCAGCAGCGCTTCCATGGCGGCGATGAGATCCGCCCCGGTCGGTTCCCCCCGGCCCGGACGGCTGGAATCGAATTGACCGCGATACACCAGTCGGCGGTGGGCGTCGAAGAGGTAGAGGTCGGGGGTGCAGGCGGCGCGGTAGGACTTGGCGATATCCTGGGTGGCATCGAAGAGATAGGGGAAGGGGTACCCGACCCGCTCCTTCTCCTCCTTCATCTTCGCCGGGCTGTCCTGGGGGTACATCGTGATGTCGTTGGAGTTGATGCCGACGAAGGCGATCCCCTTCTCCATATAGTCCCGGGCCACGTCTGCCAGGCAGTGCCGGACATGGATCACGAAGGGACAGTGGTTGCACATGAAGACCACCACCAGCCCCGCGCCGCCGCTCAGATCATCGAGCGAGACGATGGTCCCGTCGGTGTCGGGCAGAGTGAAATCAGGGGCCGGTGTGCCCAGGGGCAGCATGGTGGACGGGGTCTCCGCCATCATCCCCTCCTCGGTTGCAGGTTCTCGGATCGGCGCGGAGTGACGGTGCCGGGTACCGGTGCGGTATGAGTTACAGGGCGGCGGGGGCCCCGGCAAGAGAGAACCTTCGGCGGTGGGAGAGCATCGTCGGTGGCGGGAGAGCACCGTCCACGGCAGGAGCGGACCATCCGCAGTATGCGCTCAGTGCGGCGGGGGTACGGTAATCCACAGGCTGTCGACGCTCCCGCTCCAGGCGGCGAAGTACCCCAGGGCGCCTCCGCTGAGGTTGGTATTGGGATTGGCGGGCGTGGGTGAGTCCGCGTTCAGGTCCTCGGTGACGACGACCTCCATGAGGGTGGAGAAGTATTCATAGATCCGTTCCTCGATCGTGACCAGTTCGACCACGAAGAGGATCTCGGTGCCGGGCGGGGGATCCCCCTTCTCTGCTCCGCTGAGATCGCCTACGGCGTATTCGATGGCATTGCCGTCGGTGAATTCATCGCTGTAGAGCATGTAATCGGGATCCCGCACGCCGTCCCGCCATACCCGCAGCAGGCAGAAGTCGGTGGTGTCGGGGGAATCGGTGAAGTGGGCCAGGATGACCAGATCTTCGTCGATGGTGAGGGAATCGAGCCGGATGGGACGCAGCAGGGAGGAGGTCCCGCGGTACTCCCACCCCCCGCTGGAGACGGTCAGGGTGTAGGTCCGTCCCCGTACCCCGGCGAGTCCATCGGAGCGGTACACCCCGGGCAGAATCTGGGTGAGAGCGGTGCTGCCCCCCGCATCATCGGTGATGACCACCTCGGCGCCGTTGATCGGAGGCGGCAGTTCGGGGGAGAAGAAATCGGTCGTCATGCTGACGAAGACGGTATGCGGCCCAGCACCCTCGGTCACCACCCCTTCGATCACGATCCGCGGCTCCACGCCCTTCAGATCCAGGGTGATCACATCCTCGCAGGCCGCCGTGAGCAGGACGCCGGGAAGCAGGACGCCGAGGAGCCGGAGCGGGAAGATGCGTGATGCAGCGGAGCGCATCATCAGAACCTGAAGCTGAAACTGACCGAGGGCACGAAAGTGAACAGGGCCATCCGGACCGCCTCCAGGCGGGTCGGATCGTTCTCGTTCTGGCGGAAATCGATGGCATAGGCGTTGCGCCGCCCGTAAGCGTTGTAGAGTGAGAGGTTCAGGTTCCCTTCGCGTTCCCCCCGCTTCCAGAGCCGCCACGTGCAGGCCAGGTCCAGGCGGTGGTAGTCGGGCATGCGATAGGAGTTACGTTCGGTGTAGTAGCTGGCGATGTGTTCATCCACGACGTACCGTCCGCCGGGGAAGGTGACGGCGTCCCCCGTCGCCCAGACCCAGTTCAGGGAGACGAGCGTCCGCTCACCGAGGTGGTAGACGCCGACCAGGGAAAGGTCGTGGGTATGATCGTAGCGCGACGGGTAGGAACGGCCGCCGTTGATGGCCGGGATCTTCCGGCGGGTGCGGGAGAGGGTATAGCCGAGCCACCCCGACAGCCGCCCCCGGGTCTTGCGCACCAGCACCTCGAACCCGTACGACCACCCCCGTCCGAACACCAGCTCGGCCTCGCTGTGCTCGTTGAGCATGATCCAGGCGCCGTTACGGAAATCGACCTGGTTCCTCAGGTCCTTGTAGTAGACCTCGACCGAGGTCTCCCAGATCCCGTCTCCGAAGTTCCGGAAGAATCCCGCCGCCACCTGATCGGCGATCCCCGGGCGGATGCGGGTGGAGCAGGGATGCCACAGATCGAAGGGGGTCGTGGCGGTCGTGCTCGAGAGCAGGTGCAGGTACTGCCGGTTCCGGCCGCAGGAGAGCTTGACCGAACTGCGTTCGTCGATGAGGTAACAGGCGGTCAGACGCGGTTCGGGCCCGCCGTACCGCCGGATGAGATCGCCGTCGGCCCATCGCCGGGAATCCGAGACGTTCCGATCGTCGTCGTAGGTGTAGGTCGTCCCCGGTCCGCGCAGATCGAACCAGGAGAAGCGCACGCCGGCATCGAGGGTGAGCCGGAGGCCCGGTCGCCAGGTATGCGCCGCGTAGAGGGCGTTCTCATGGGCCTGCCGGCGGGGGAGACTGATCTCGTTGAAGGAGCTCTCCCCCGTGATCCGTATCTCGCCGGGGATGAAGGTGTGCCGGATGTGATTGAAACCGAAGCGCAGGGTGTGCTCGGGACTCAGGAAGTACTCGAAGTCGCTCTTCATGTTCCGATCGATGATCCCGGCCGTGACATCGACCGTATCGCCCGCGGCGCTCACCGAGAAGAGATAGTCGTAGTCGCTGTACACCAGACTGGTATTGGCGAAGAGCCGGTTGGAGAAGAGGTGGTTCCAGCGCAGGGTGGCGGTCCCGTTCCCCCAGTTCATCCCGATCCCCCGCTCGGGATTGAGAACATCGCGCCCGAAGTAGCCGGAGAGGTAGAGGCGGTCGCGATCGCCGACGATCCAGTTCGCCTTGGCGTTGAGGTCGTAGAAGTAGAGGACGGTTTCCCGGATCTCTTCGTCGGCCGAGAGCCGGGTGAAGAGATCGACGTAGGTACGCCGTCCGGACACGATGAAGGAAGCACGGTCGCGGGCGATCGGTCCCTCGACCGTCAGCCGGGAAGCGATTAGACCCACCCCGCCGGTCGCGGCCCACTGCTTCAGGTTCCCTTCCTTCATGCGCACATCCACCACCGAAGAGAGCCGCCCGCCGTACTGCGCCCCCGCTCCGCCCTTCATGAGGGTGACATCGTTGATGGCATCGTTGTTGAAGACCGAGAAGAACCCCAGAAGGTGGGCGGGGCTGAAGACCGGCGCCTCGTCGAGCAGGATCAGGTTGCCGTCGATGCCGCCGCCGCGCACCGAGAAACCGGTGTCGCCCTCGCGGGCGGCATCCACTCCGGGCAGGAGCTGGATGGCCTTGAGCAGATCCTGCTCTCCGAAGAGCACCGGTACGGCGCCGGTGAACCGGGGATCGAGGCGGATCCTGCCCATCTCGGGGAGCTCGATGTTCTCCCGTTCCCGTTCCCGCTCCGCGGCCACGACCACGGTCTCGCGTTGCAGGATCTGCCGCTGGAGTTCGAAATCGTGGGTGATGTCCCGGGTGAGTTCGAAGGTGATCCGGCCCGGCGTATATCCGACGTAGCTGCAGGTGATCTCATAGCTGCCGGCGGGCAGGGTCAGGGCGTAGAATCCGTAGCGGTTGCTGACCGTACCCCGCTGCACCGCGGCTGCGAAGACGTTGGCCACCATCAACGCCTCGCCGGTGGCCGCGTCGCGCACGTATCCGCTCAGGGTGAACCGTTCCTGCGCCCGGAGCGGGAGCGACGTGCCCGCGCCGAGCAGGAGGGCGAGGACGAGGGTGAGCCGGTGCCGGTGAGCTGGACGCATATCAAATGTGGTACACTCGTTGCCCGTAGGTGAGCTGGACTCATATCAAATGCAGTACGCTCGTTGCCCGTATCGGGATTCCCGGGAAGGATACTCGTCTGCGCCGGGCATGCAAGGTCAGGGTGTTCGGAATCCGGGCGGATCGGACGGAGCGATCAGGTCGCGGCGTCCTCCATCGCCGGGGTCCAGGAGCCGGAGCGGGCGGCGCCGTTCATCCTGGCCCGGTGCAGGTAGGCCGCCCGGGCGGCCGGCACGTTCTCCGGATCGCCCAGCCAGGCCTGCAGTACCGGCTCCTGCAGGGCCCGCCCGTAACTGAAGCTGAGTTCCCACGGCAGTTTGCGGCCGGTGGCGTTCAGGGCGTTCAGATTCTCGGTGGCCTGAACCGGGCTCTGCCCGCCGGAGAGGAAGGCGATGCCGGGGACCGCCGCCGGGACGGTCCGCTCAAACGTTCGTATGGTCGCCTCGGCGATCTGTTCGGGACCGGCCTGGACCGGACACGCCTTGCCCGCGATCACCATGTTGGGTTTGAGGATAGTGCCCTCGAGTACGACCCGCTGCTCGTAGAGCGCCTCGTAGAGGAGCTGCAGGGTGAAGGTGGTGACCTCCTCGCAGCGTTCCAGCGGATGATCGCCGTCCATGAGAACCTCCGGCTCCACGATCGGAACCAGCCCGGTCTCCTGACAGAGCGCGGCATAGCGGGCCAGGGCGTGGGCATTGGCCGCGAGACAGCAGCGGGTGGGGATGCCGTCGCCGATGGTGATGACGGCCCGCCACTTGCCGAACCGGGCCCCCAGCTCGTGGTACTCCTTGAGCCGCTCGCGCAGGCCGTCGAGACCCTCGGTGATCTTCTCGCCGGGAAAACCGGCCAGCGGTTTGGCGCCCTTGTCCGGTTTGATCCCCGGAACGATCCCGCGGCCGCTCAGAATCTGCGTGAAGGGGACGCCGTCAGCCGCGGACTGCCGGATCGTCTCGTCGTACATGATCACCCCGCTGATGTACTGCTCGGCTCCCGCGGTGGTGAAGAGCAGATCGCGATAGGCTCGACGGTTCTCCTCGGTGCTCTCCACGTTGATGCCCGCCAGACGCTTCGTGATCGTGCCCGTGCTCTCATCGGCCGCCAGGATCCCCTTCCCCGCGGCGACCATCGAGTGCGCGGTCGAGACCAGTTCGTCGATGTTCATCTGTTTCCCGCCCTCTGTGCGTGGGAGATATACCGGCCGATCCGCCGGTTGCCTGCGCTGCCCCGTAATCAATAACCGGAACGGGCGTCAGGCAATGATCGAGATTCTCCGGGGGTGAAAGCGGGCAGCAGCAGCGTGGCGAAGACAGCCGCCCGCACCGCCAGCACCGGGTTGGCCCCGAATCCCAACCCTTCGTAGAAGATCAGCTCGGTCTCGAACCAGAGAAGAGCTGGGACGATGAGGGTCAGCAGGGCGAGGACGGCCTCGAACCGCGCCCGGTCGATCACCCGCGTTGAAGCCAGGCTCACACCCGCGAGAACGGCGGCGAGCGTGGGTACGAGGAAGAGGTAGCTGCCGCCGGGAGCGATGATCCCGGTAACGACCGCCAGTACCGCCCACAGCATCCACGTACCGTAGAGGATCTCACCCCGATCGGGCAGGCGGCCGGTGCCGGGGAGAATCCGCCCCAGCAGGAAAACCGGCAGCAGCGCCGCCGCCCAGAGCAGCAGGGCCGGCGGCAGGGGATGGTCGATCCAGGTCGCGGTGAAAACTCCCGCCCGATCGAGGCTCCAGTCCGCCAGGCGCGAGGTCAGAAAGGCGATGAGCAGCACGGCGACCGGAAGCAGCAGAGCCGCCCCACGCCGGCGCCGTAACCGGCCGGGGGATCGATCGGGCGATCGGCGGGCGGATCGGTAGAGAAGGTGCACCAGGATGAGGGCGAGCACCGCCAGGGGCACAGTCAGCGATCGGGGCCAGCGCACGACTCCCAGACCCAGGATATCGAAGTAGACCGCCCGGCCGGAGCGGCGGCGGCTCAGATCGGCGCCGGCCAGGGCCCGGGTCAGGGCCAGGGCGTTCTCCCCCTGGTGCTGAAGACTGCCCCGGTCGAGGTTCTCGATCGTGTCCCGGTCGGTGTGATAGTTCCACCCCCCGCCGATGAAGGCGAAGTTGTAGCCCTCTTTCCCCGCCCGGAGGAAGATCGTGAAGTCGGTATCGTTGGGCATCCGCCGGTAGATCTCGATGAAGAGCGAGCTGGTGAAGGGTCGACGCAGCGAACGGGCCAGGAGCCGGACCAGCCACCGGTCCTCACGGCTGGCCTCGAACATCAGACTGGGACCGGAGGTGCCCCGGGCGTCGAGGTTGATCACCACAGCCGCGCTCTCAGCCCACGGGTGATCCTGAACGAAGCCGCGGGCGCCCAGCAGGCCGATCTCCTCGGCATCGGTGAATAAGAAGACGATGTCGTTGCTCAGCGGGAAGGACCGCCGCAGCAGGCGGGCGATCTCGAGCATGATCGCGACCGAAGCAGCGTCGTCGGCCGCACCCGGGCCCGCCGGCACCGAATCGTAGTGGGAGACGAGCATGACGGCGCGCCCCCCGTCCGTGCCTTCACGCCGGGCCACGATGTTCTCGATCCCGCGCTCTCCGCGCCGCGAGGGCACCTCGGCAGTCTGGATCCGGGCGGAGTATCCGAACCGCTCCAGGATCTCCACGATCCGGTTCCGCACCACTGCGTGCTGCCGGCTCCCCCAGGGATGGGGGAGGCCGTCGCCCACCAGTTCCTCCAGCAGCGGCTCGGCCCGGGCGGCGCTGAAGAGATCGGGCGGGGCATCGACCGGCAGCGGCCGGGAGGGGCGGTAGTGGAGCAGGCAGAGTCCGAGGAGCAGCAGCAGAAGCAGCAAACCGGGCAGGACCGTCGGGCCGTCCCCCCAGTCGCGCCGGACCGGTCCGGACGGTTCGGACCTCCCGTCGCGCCGGATTGCACCCGAAGGATGGTCTCCCGTCATGCCGGTTCTTTGAGACGCCGGGCCGCCCCGCGACAGGCTTCGAAGAGCCAGGTCAGGTGGGCCTCGGTGTGGGCGGTCGAGAGCGTCCCCAGGCCGTGCATGACATGAACGCGTTCCAGCAGCAGGGCCAGCTTGAGGATCTTTTCGCGGCGCACGACGTCGCAGATGGCGGGATCCCAGACCTCATCGGGGGTGGTGAGGGTGCACTCCTGGTGCCGGGGGAAATGGACCATGCCGACCGAGCTGCCCGGCACGACCCGGTTGCCGTAGCCGGTGCAGCGCACGAAAACACCCTCCTCGGCGAAGGCCTGCTCCACTCCCCGCCGCATCGCCTCTCCCATCTCCCCCAGCCGCGGGTAGACCTCGTCGGCATGCTCCGCGAGCCACGAGATGAGGGTCTTGCCGGCCAGCAGGGAGGCGGGATGGGCGCTGAAAGTTCCGCCGTCGAACTTCACCCGCCGCGGGTGTTCGGGATGGCAGAGCGCCATGATGTCGGCCCGACCGGCCACCACCGCCACCGGCATGCCTCCGCCCACGATCTTGGCGAAGGTCGTCAGATCGGGGGTGATCCCGTAGAGTTTCGCAACACCCGAGGCGCAGAAGCGGAATCCCGAGATGATCTCGTCGAAGATGAGCATCGCCCCGTAGCGGTCGGCGAGCTCACGCGCCGTTGCCAGGTACTCGGGATCGGCGGGCATGAACCCGCCCATGCCGAGCCACGGCTCGACGATGAAACAGGCGATCCGGTCCCCGCGGCGCCGGAAGATGGCCCGCAGATCTTCGGGATCGTTGTATCTGGTGAGCAGGACCCGCTTCATGGTGTCTTTCGACAATCCCTCGGTTTCGGGGTGATCGAAACCGTCACGGAAGGAGACGCCCTTGAGGGCCAGCGGGTGGGCGCCCTGCCAGCCCCCGCCGACCTTGAGGGTGATGTCGCGGTCGGTGAAGGCGCGGGCCAGCATGATCGCATAGAGGTCCGCGAGTGCTCCGCTGGTAGTGAAGCGCAGGCGTTCGGTACCGGTCAGATCGAGCAGGAGCTCGGCGAACTCGGTCTGCACGGTATCGACGATGCCGGTCTGCAGAGCGTACCCGTTCTCCAGACCGGCGATGAGAGCGTCGGTCAGCAGGGGTGGGTTATGGCCGAGGATGTTGGCGTAGTGCCCCTGCCAGAAATCGAGGATCTCGTTCCCGTCTACGTCCTGGACGGTGGCGCCGACCGCCCGCCTGATGCGCAGCGGCGCGGGATCGAAGAGCCGGAGGGTATGGCTGCCGCCCTTGATCAGGGATCGCTCCGCCCGTTCCTGTTCCCTGGCCGTACCGGGGAAAGCGGTCAGGTACGCCGCGCTCAGCTCCTCGAACAACCGCCGGTTGGCTTCGTCGTGCGTCACGGTATCCGCCACCCTTTCCATCGCTGTCCGCCCGGCCGTCACCGTTCCGGCCGGATCGTGGTGCCGGGACAACTCTACAACACCGGCCCGGTGCAGATACAGCCCCTTTCCCGGGCGCTCGAACGGGACCGGCGAACCGGCCCTACGTCGACTATTGTATGATCTATACTATTATGAAACTAAGAGTGTCTTCCCGCCGTACGCAGGAAAGGGAACCTCGCGCCGAAGGAGAACACGGGTGACGGAGCCGAACGAGAGGAACGGGGCACGCGGCCCGGACGATCCGGTCGCCCCGTACATGCGCAAGTTCATGCGCGAGATGAACGCCGGAACGGTGAGCCTGGTGCTGCTGGCGGTACTCGACCATGCCGACCGGCCGATGTACGGGTACGAGATCGCGAAACTGCTGGAATCGCTTTCAACCGAACTCGCCAAGATCAAGCAGGGAACCCTCTACCCCGTTCTCCGGTCGATGGAGCGGAGCGGGCTGCTCGAGAGTCAGGTCGAACCCTCGGTCTCCGGTCCTCCGCGGCGGTACTACCAGGTGACCCCGAACGGGCGGACGGGGCTGGCCCAGTGGAAGACGGCCTGGAGCGAGATACGCGATTTCGTGGATGCGGTCCTGGAAGGGGATTACAGCGATGCGGTCGATTGAGGAGTACCTGCGCACTCTGCGACGTCAGCTCGCCGGCGCGGACCCGGCCGTGATCCAGGACGCGCTCTACGACGCCGACGAGTTCCTGCGCCACGAACTGGCCGGTGTGGCCCCTGAAGACTTCGTCGATCGTCTGGTCGGCGCCATCGAGCGATATGGGACCCCCGAGGAGGTGGCCCGGGCCTACCGTGATGCGGCCGCCGCACCGCGCACCCCCACAGCGCGACTTCCCGGATCGGAATTCCGGGGTGCGGCGGCCGCCGGTGTTCCGGTTAGCGCGGATGAGGCGGGGGTTCCCGAGCCGCCGTGGTACGCCCTGCCGGAGCATGCCACCCTCGGCCCCTTCTTCGGTGTCCTGGTGGATCCCCACGCCTACGGATCGCTCTTCTACATGTTCCTCGCCATCGTCACCGGAATCCTCTATTTCACCTGGGCGGTTACGGGGATCTCCCTCTCGGTGGGGCTTATCATCCTGATCATCGGGATCCCGTTCATCCTGCTCTTCCTGGCCTCGACGCGGGCGATCTCGCTGGTGGAGGGGTGGATGGTCGAGGCCCTGCTGGGCGTGCGGATGCCCCGCCGGCCGCGTCTGCAGGCCGAGAGCCGGCGGCTGATGGAACGGATACGCTACTGGCTCTCCGACCGGCGCACCTGGACGACCCTGCTGTACATGCTCCTGATGCTGCCGCTTGGGGTGATCTACTTCACCGTCGCGATCGTCTGCATCACCGTCGCCCTGGGTCTGGCCGCGGCACCGATCGTGCAGATCTTCATCAGTGAGCCGGTATTCTGGTTCGACGGCTGGAGCTTCTACGTGGAGATCTGGCTCTTCCCCTTCCTGATCGCGCTCGCGGCCCTGCTCGTGATCCTGACCCTGCACCTGGCCCGCTGGCTCGGGCGCCTGCACGGCCGGTTCGCCAAAGCCCTGCTGGTGGGAAGGCTCTGAAACCGGCCGCGATTCCGGTGTCCGTAGAGGCAGATCGGGTGCACCTGAAGGCAAATACAGCGGATCTGCTCAGCTGAAGAAATCGCGCTCGCCGCACAGCCGGTAGACGGCCAGCACCTCGTCGACATCGAGCCGGCGCACGCCCCCGATCGTACCCCGGCGCCCATAGAGCCTGATGCAGTCCGCCGCCGCCCGCGCGAGTAATTCCTCGTCATCGAGCTCCAGATCGGCCAGAGTCAGGTGCAGGCCCACGCTCTCCTGCCAGGCGACCAGAGCCCGGATCCCTTCCCGGGCGTCGGCGAGGACATCACCGGTGGGCGGTACCCGCATGACGTTGCGGGCAAACCCGGCGAAGAGGTCGGGAGCGTCGGCACAGACGTGCCACATCCAGCGGGGCTGCAGCAGGGCCAGCCCGCGGCCGTGGCTGATCTCCCGGTGGGCGGAGAGCGGGTGCTGGAGTTTGTGCACCGGGTACTCACCCTCCCGGCCGGCCGTGAAGAATCCCGAGAGGGCGAGCGAACTGGCCCACTGCACGTTCGCCCGGATCGATACGTTCTGAGGATCGTGGTGGAGCCGGACGCCTTCGGAGAAAGCCGTGAGCAGGAAGCCCTCGATGATCCTGGCCTGCAGGGGCGTCTCCGGGTCGCCGTTGAAGTAGCTCTCCATCACGTGCACCGCCATGTCGTAGACGCCGTCCAGCGAGTAGTCGAGCGGCACCGTGAGGGTGAGTTCCGGATCGATGAGGGCGATCTCGGGGAAGAGCTTCGGCGAGGAGATGACGCATTTCTCGCGGGTCGCCCAGTTGGTGATGACCCCCCCGGAATCCATCTCCGAACCCGTGGCGGCCAGGGTCGGGATGACCATGACCGGCAGGGCCTGCTCGACTTTCCGGACCGTGTCCTGACCGTGATTGTGGAATTCCCAGAGGTTCTCCATATGATAGAACCCGGCGGCGATCGCCTTGCAGGCGTCCATCACGCTCCCCCCACCCAGGCCCACTACGACGTCGCACCCCTCCCGGCGGGCGGTCCGGGCCGCCGCCTGGCAGGTCTCCAGATGCGGATTGGGTTCGATCCCGGGGACATGCACGAACGCCACCCCGGCGTCGGTGAGCAGCTCCTGCAGCCGGGCCAGGTAGCCGTGCCGGGCGGCGCTGCCCTGCCCGGTCACGAGCAGGGCCCTCTCCCCCAGCCGGGCGGCCAGTTCCCCCGCCCGACGCAGAATCCCGGCCCCGAAGTACACCCGGGTGGGATTGTGGAAGGTGAACTGCATGGGGCCTCCTCCCGCCGACGTGCTTTCGTTTCTCCGAAGCGCCTGCGTTGACAGCTCATCCCCCGCAACCTACGCTGCTCCCGAGGCCCCTTCACCCGAAAAAGGACCCGCGCCGTGCACGAAACGATCACCCTCATCCTGGGCGGCGGTCGGGGGACGCGCCTCTTCCCCCTCACCCGGGTCCGCAGCAAACCGGCCGTTCCGCTGGGAGGCAAGTACCGGCTGGTGGACGTGCCGATCAGCAATGCCCTGCACGCCGGCCTTGACCGTATCTACGTGCTGACCCAGTTCAACTCGGCCAGCCTGCACCGCCATATCCGCAGCACTTACTCCCTGGGCCATCTGAGTGGCGGTTTCGTTGAGATCCTGGCCGCCAGCCAGAGTCTGGGGCCGAGTACCGACTGGTATGAGGGCACCGCCGACGCGGTGCGCAAGGTGCTGGAGCGTCTCGATGACTACGCCGCCCGACGGGTTCTGATCCTGAGCGGCGACCAGCTCTACCGCCTGGATTTCCAGGAAGTTCTGCGCCAGCACGTCGAGCACGGCGCCGAGGTCACGGTAGCGGGGAACCTCATCCCCCGCGACGGCTTCGGTGACCTCGGTATCATGCGGATCGATCCCGAGGGCCGCATCAGGGGATTCGTGGAGAAGCCCGACACGATCGACGAGCTCACCGGATTCGAGGTTCCGGCCGGACTCTACCCGGAGGGGAGCGCCGCTGAGGAGAAACCGTGGGCGGCGAGCATGGGGATCTACGTCTGGGAGCTGGAGGTCCTGCGCGAGGCCCTCGCAACCCGGCCCGAGGCCACCGATTTCGGCCACGAGATCATCCCCGCCGCGATCGAATCACGGATCGTTTCGGCCTACCTCTTCGACGGCTACTGGGAGGACATCGGGACGATCGGGAATTTCTTCGAGGCCAACCTGGCCCTGACCGGCCCCGATCCCCCGTTTGAGTTCCGGCACCAGGGGCGTCTGATCTACACCCATCCGCGCTACCTGCCGCCGGTGCGCGTGCGGCGGGGGATGGTGCAGGACGCCCTGCTCGCCGACGGGTGCGACCTCGACGACTGCACCGTCGAACGCAGCGTGATCGGAATCCGTTCGATCATCGGTCCGGGGTGCGTGATCCGGGAGAGCGTGCTGATGGGCGCCGACTTCTACCCCTCCGACCGGCCGGGTGATCCCCCCATCGGAGTCGGTGAGGGAAGCCGGATCGAGCGTGCCATCGTCGACAAGAACGCCCGGATCGGGCGGAATGTGGTCCTGCGGGGGCGGCCCGGCGCTCCCGATCGCGACGGGGAAGATCACTACGTGCGCGACGGCATCATCGTCATCCCGAAGGATGCCGTGATCCCCGAGGCGTCCGAGATCATCGCCTGAGCGAACCCTCAGATCGAGATCACTTTGTCGGCGGCCTCGATCAGTCCGATGAAGATCGGCGTGGTGAGCCAGCGGCCCTGCCGAGGTGTGAAATCCTTTTCCGAGACCCCACGGGTCCGGGCGCAGGAGCCTCAGACATAGACCGGGATCGCGTGCTCGGTGACCGCCGTCATGACCTCGGCGAGCGGCGGAGTGCCGAAACCGTGCAGCTCCGCCACGACCTCCTCACGCATCGTCACCACCGCTTCGCCGAGCAGCGCCACCGACGCCTCGTGCCCCTCCCGCACGGCGCCGACCGCGAACTCGTACGGCCAGGTCGCCCGGGCGGGATCGTCGGTGCCGTGGGTGGCGATGAACAGGAACCTCGACATCGCGGGCTCCTCCGGTTAGAGGTGGATGCACCCTCCCTTCATCATACGGCCCGGTTCCGGGATCGGGTTCGACTCCTCACGTTCCGGTTCCGGGAGCAGGATCGACTCCTCAGATCCCGGTTCCGGGAGCTGGATCGACTCCTCACGGCCCGGCTCCGGGATTTGCGGCAACCCCTTCCCTTGCGCCCGGATCGTTCTCCAGACCCTATCGGACCCGATAGGTGCAGGCCCGCGCCTCGTCGGCGAAGGCTGCAATGAGCTCCGGTTCGGCCGCGAAGAAATGGTCGGAGGGGGAGAGGATGTATCCGCCGCCCGCTCCGGCCGCCGCGAAGCACTCCCGCACCGCCCGGCGGGTCTCCGCCGGGGTGCAGCCGGTGAAGAAACGGGCCTGATCGAACCCGCCGATCAGGCATACCCGGTCGCCGATCCGTTCCTTGGCCGCGGCCAGATCGACGTCCCCGCCGAGGGAGGGCGGGGTGAAGGTCTCCATGGCGTCGGGACCCATGTCGGCGATCAGCTCCAGCAGCGGCATCATCCCGCCGCAGGTGTGGTAGACGATCCGCTGGCCGGCCGCATGGGCCGCCTCGACCAGAGCGGTATCGGCGGGGGCCACGAAGGTTTCGAAGATGGCCGGTGAGATGACGGTCGAGGAAGCGTCGCCGCCGCCCAGTTCGAGCAGATCGAATCGGGCGCCGGCGCTCGAGGCGAGCCAGGCCAGTTTGCGCTCGCGCACGATCTCGAGCAGGGTGCGCACCCAGGCCGGATCGTCCCAGGTAGCCATGATGAGGCGTTCGGTGCCCACCAGGACGGCCGCATCCTGCCAGCAGCCGGGCTGACCGTACAGATCGAAGCCCGGCACGGTGCCGCGAACGATCCCCCGATCGCCGAAAGTCGCCGCCGCCCGGTCCACCGCAGCGGTGTCGCACAGCGGTGCCGGAGCGTACGCCGCGATCAGATCGATGTCGGTCTTGTCCTTTACCAGCCGTTCGGCCACCCAGGCGGTCTCAGGGGTGCTGCGTTTGACCATCTGCAGCTCTCCACCGGGAGTGATGATGCGGTAGAGCTCGGTCGAGAAGCGGTCATCGGGGATCGCTTCTATCTCGATCCGCCAGGTCCCGGATTCGATCCAGGGCGGTTCGAGGAAACCGGGCCGGGGCTGGACCGGAGAGACGGTGTGCCCGCGCTCGGTGTCGGGGCGGTGGGCCGCGATCCAGAGGATCGGATCGAGCCCGAACCGGTCGAAGAACCCCTGGGGATCGAGCCCGTCGCAGAACCGCTCCAGGTATGAGGGCATCAGGTGGTGGGTGGTGACCGGCAGCCGGTCGGGGATCCCCCGCACCAGGGCCGCCAGCAGCCGGTCACGCGAGGTCATGAGCGGCCGTCTACCGCCGGAACATGCGATCCATGCCCCCGCCGCTCTGCAGCCGGGGATTCACGGCGGCGTTGAAGATCGAGCCGAAGGTGTAGCTGAAGCCGAACCGGAACTCGTATTCAAAGTTGGTCTCGAGCTTCTTGAGCCGCAGCAGGACATCCTCGTCGCTCGCCCCGCCGACGGCCAGGTAGAGCTGGTCGCGCACCTGCCCGTAGCGGCCGTTGAAGTTCACCGAGAAGCCCCGGAAGAGCCGGATGTCGCACCAGATGTTGGCGTTCAGGTGGTACTTATCCAGATCGTTGAAGTAGTGGGCGCCTTCGATCGAGCCCCGCGCCGTTCCCCACGGTTGGGTGACCTGCAGGCTCAGCCGGAGGGACTGGTTGGTCAGAGTCTCGCTGGTCTTGAAGTAAATGGTCGTATCCTGGTAAGCGACGGAGTTCACTCCGATGGTGTACTGCAGGGTGAGCTGGCGGCGGGTGAACTCGCTGTAAGGAAAGATGCTGAACTCCAGGGCGGGAGCGAAGCGGAGGTCGAGGGCCTGGTTCAGGCGGGTCTGGGAACTGGCGTTGAGACGTACCCCGGCCGCCCAGTGCTCCCCGAGACTGCGCACCATCGAGGCCTCACCGCGCAGGTTGTGGGTGAAGTTCAGGATGGTGTAATCAGTCAGATCGTATTCGCTCTCGCTGTAGTCGCCGTTGAGTTCGAACTCGGTCTTCCAGTCGGCAGTGATCCGCCGGGCCGAGAAGGAGCCGTTC